>JBAXMT010000320.1:0-2759 GCA_037134135.1 Methylococcaceae bacterium
GTTGAAAAAGAAACCGCTTTTGCAAAACGTGCTGTTTATTACAGTTCAAAAGCCTACAGCCAGCAGCTCAAAAAAACGCAAAAATATCATCTTTTGAAACCTGTGATTTTTTTAGGAATTTTAGATTTTACGATGTTTGATGAGCATAACGATGTAATTTCGCGGCATCTGATTTTGAACAAAAAAACAGGGCAGCACGATTTAAAAGATTTGGAATTTAATTTCATCGAATTGCCTAAATTCACAAAATCAGAATGTGAACTCGAAACGGTTGCAGATAAATGGATTTATTTTTTACAGCACGCGGATGATTTAGATCATGTGCCTGAAAATGCCAACACGCCCGCGCTTCAAGAGGCTTACGAAGTTGCGGCACAACATACTTGGACTGCTGAAGAACTCGATATTTACGAAGCGCAGGAATTTAAAATTGCAGTTGATGCCAATGTTTTGGAATCAGCACGAATGGAAGCTCTTGAACAAGGCAAACTTGAAGGCAAACTTGAAGGCAAACTTGAAGGCGAAAAACTCAAAGCTCTTGAAATTGCAAAAAACCTCCTTGCCACAGGCTTAGACATCGAAACTATCGCAAAACTCACAGGCTTAACCCACACCGAAATCGAAAATTTACCTAATTCACAAAACTAAACAGGCTAAAAAATGTGTATTGCCCCCAAACCTTTTATGTTGCTTTGCTCGTCTTGTCATTGGCAAAAACATTACACACCCAAAAGCGATGCGTTGATGTTTGATATTCCGACAAATTGCCCTGTTTGTCATCACACGCCTTTGGAAACAAAGCCACTTAATTCGCTGTCAATCGCCAGCAAATTAAAAACCTTCCTTTTTTGATTAACGTCCTATGAAACAAAAAATTCAAACCTTACTCACCCACACCAATCACGGTTTAGTCGAACGCGAAGAAGCCATCAAACTCGCATTGCTCACTGTTTTAGCAGGTGAAAATCTCGTGCTGATTGGGCCACCTGGTACGGGAAAAAGTATGATTGCCCGTCGCGTGGCAGAAATTTTAGAAACCTATCAAGACGCGGGTTATTTTGAATACCTGTTGACCAAATTCACCACGCCCGAAGAAATTTTCGGGGCGTTGTCAATTACCGAACTCAAAGCCGACCGTTTTAAACGCAACACCGCAGGTTATTTGCCAGCCGTTCAAATTGCGTTTTTAGATGAAATTTTCAAAGCCAGTTCATCAATTCTGAATTCGTTGCTCACGATTCTAAACGAGCGCATTTTTCACAACGGTTCAGAACCTCAAAAAGTACCGTTGTTGTCGTTGATTTCTGCGTCGAATGAATTGCCCACAGGTGAAGAAGAACTCAATGCGTTGTATGACCGTTTTTTGGTGCGGAGTTTTGTGGATTATGTCCGCGAAGAAAATTTGCACAAACTTTTTGAAGCCACCACCGACGCGCCACCGTTTCAAAAACTCACCCAGCTTGATTTGTCCCAAATTCAACAAGCCGCCGAAAACGTCACGATTTCCACCGACATTATTAACATCATTCGCAGCATTTGGGCGCAACACAAAACCACTTTCAAAGAAGACCGCCGCGAAAATTTATCTGACCGCCGTTTGAAAAAAATCATTCATTTGTTACGCATTTCCGCCGCCACGAATGAACGCACAACCGTTGATTTGTCTGATGTGATGTTGTTGAAAAATTGTTTATGGAATCATTACGACAACGCCGAAAAAGTCCGCGACATTATCATCAAAACCTTGCAAAAACACAGTTATCCCGTGCCGTCGAATGGCGAAATGCCCACCGCTGAAATCGTGCAAGAAACACCCGCGCCACGCCGCACCGAAAACAAAATTAAAGGTTTCATTGGCAGTGGCACAGAACACGACCCAATTTTGATTCAATCGTTACATGATTTTATGGACATTAGCCGCCCAGATGTTGGCACGCAAGGCTATTATTTCAAACAAACCGCTGATATTGATTGCGCCAGTTTAACGCATTGGAGTCCGATGGATTTTCAAGGGCATTACGACGGCGATGGTCACAGTGTTAAAAATTTAATAAAAAATAGACCACCTCAGAATTCTAGTGGTGGCTTCTGGAGTAGCCTACGAATTGAGCAGGACGACGGTATACATCAAATTTTTTCTACAATTCATGCAAAATCTAGCATTACCAATCTCACATTAAAGCAATGTTGTTTAGCTAATAGCATACAGGATAGCCAAATTACGCACTGTAAAGCAGATGGTAGTTTGATTATAGACACAGCATTCAAATGTAAAATCAGCAAATGCCAAGTAAATTGAAGACTCATCTACAGCATAGCAACCGATTGTAAAATTAGTGAATGCCAAGTTGGTTTTCAGATAGCCATGCAGGCAAAAAGCTGCCAAATAACTGATTGCATTTCTATTTTAGATAGAAAACTAAAATCCAGCTACGGAGGGATTGTTACTAAATCGGAAGGAGGGGTAATAAAAAACTGTTTTGTTAGCGGAAAAATCGAAGCAGATGACAGTGAGATAAAAGTAGGAGGAATTTTTCAAGATGGTAAGGGCATAGTTTCCAACTGTGCTGTGGGTGAACTCCAAGTAAAAACAAAATCTTCATTATTATTTTCATTTCGTCGAATTTCTTATGGTGAAAGTTACGGGTTAAGAAATAATGCGGCTATCGATTCCATTACTGTCAATGGCACAAAACACGACTTAAATGCGAATTAAGAGCTAAATTCAACATTTAAAAATCAAGGGGTTAGAATTTGCT
>JBAXMT010000321.1:0-2758 GCA_037134135.1 Methylococcaceae bacterium
GATACGTTGGTGACGGTGGTTGATGCCGTGAATTTCATGCGTGATTATTTAGAATCGCAATCGCTCAAGGACATTCAAGCCGAAGTCAGCGACGAAGACGAGCGCAACATTTCAGATTTATTGGTTGAACAAATCGAATTTAGCAACGTGATTTTGATTTCCAAAGTCGATTTAATTAGCAGCGACGAATTGAAAAATCTCACCGCGATTTTGCAAAATTTAAATCGTGATGCGGACATTATTCCAATGGTAATGGGGCAAGTGCCATTAGAAAAAATCTTAAATACGCAAAAATTCAATTTTGAAAAAGCCGAACAAGCCGCTGGCTGGTTGCAAGAATTACGCGGCACGCACAAACCCGAAACCGAAGAATACGGAATTTCGAGTTTTGTTTTTACGGCAAATCGTCCTTTTCACACCACCCGTTTTTACGATTATTTGCATCGTGACGAATGGGACAACGGCACATTATTACGTTCAAAAGGCTTTTTTTGGTTGGCTTCACGTCCAGAATGGGCGGGTTCATGGTCACAAGCAGGCGGCACGATGCAACACGGTTGCGCGGGACGTTGGCAAAAATCGTTTGATGAATGCAAACAAGAACTGGTTTTCATCGGGCAAAACATCAATCAAGACAAAGCGATTGCCGAATTAAATGCCTGTTTATTAACCGATGAAGAATTTGCCGCTGGTGAAAACGTGTGGCGCGATTATCAAGATGATTTTCCTGTTTGGTTTTTAGATGAAATTGAAGAAGAAGGCGAAACACCATGATTTCAGAAAAATTAGTAAATCGTCTCTTTTTGGTCGTTTTTTGCGTCACGTTAAGTTACGTTTTTTTGAGTTGGTTGCCTGATTCTGTTGCGAATTTTGTTTATGGTTCGACAAACAAAAAAGCTCTTGTTCATAACGTGTCATTTGAGTTTTTAAAATGAATTTACCGTCAGATATTCCATCAGCGGTGATTGGTGCGAGTCTTTTAGTGAGTTTTAGCTCGTTAAGTGGCTTGTTTGTGTTGTGGATTAAGCCCGAAAAACTGCAAAAAATCGTGCCATATTTAGTGGCATTGGCGGTCGGTGTTTTATTAGGCGATGCTTTTATTCATTTGATTCCTGACGCAGTGGCGCGACAAGGTTCTGTTTCAACCGTTTGTTTAATGACGTTATTGGGCGTTTTCGTTTTCTTCGTGTTGGAAAAAATTGTGCGCTGGCGACACGATCACCGCGTGGATTTTACCGATTCCGAAACTAATGCCATTCAACCGATGGCGAAAATGAATTTAGTGGGTGATGCGATTCACAATTTTGTGGATGGCGTGTTGATTGCGGGCAGTTTTTTAACGGATCCCATTCTTGGCGTGACAACGGCTTTTGCGATTATCGCGCATGAAATTCCACAAGAAATTGGTGACGTTGGCGCGTTAATTTATGGTGGTTTTTCACCGAAAAAAGCCGTTTTATATAATTTTTACTGCTCATTAACGGTCGTGGTTGGCGCGATATTTACGCTATTTCTCAGTCAAATCGCGGAATCATCACTCGTGTTTTTATTGCCCATTGCGGCGGGTGGTTTTATTTACATTGCTACCACCGACATGATGCCCGCGTTACATGAACATTCTTCACTTCGCAATTTATTTGGACAAACTGCCATTCTCGCTTCGGGCATTACGTTTATGCAATCGATTGCGGTTTTTGAACAATTTCTTCTTCCCTAACAACTTAAAATTATGAGCGCATTACCCCAATTCAAATTTGAACCAACCGATTCAAACGCTTACTTTTCTGATAATTTGCTTGATTTAACCCAAATTTATAATTCTAACGTGAACATTTGCATGGTGAAACGCACTGTTTCCAACAAACTTGAAACATTTATTGAGCATTTATTATCTGAATCTCGCGCGTTGAATGTGATTGAAAATATCCATGTCAAAACATTTGATGCACAAAAATTCTTGCCGTCCCGATTTCATTATGTTGAAGGTTACGCCGAATTTTGCGCGGACATTCTTCATTTGGTTGACGTGTTTAGTCATTTGTTTGAGCTTGAAAACGTGGGTTTGCGTTTTGGAATGCTTGATAAAGCGATGTGTCCAAAATTTCATGTTGACCATGTGCCATGCCGTTTGGTTTGTACTTATGGTGGGATTGGTACGGAATTTTTGAAAGATATGTTTGTGAATCGCGCAAAATTGGGCAGCGGTTCAGGCGGTTTGAGTGACGATGTTTCGGGGTTGATTAAAGGCGATATGGATGCAATCAGCACCATGCCCGCTTATGCGATTGGCTTGTTGAAAGGTTCGCAATGGGAAGGAAATGAACAAAACGGCGCGGTGCATCGTTCGCCAAAATTAACGCAACATTCACCACGTCGATTATTGCTCACGCTGGATTTCGCTTAATTATTATTAAAGGAAGTTTTATGTTTAAAAAAATTCACTTTTTGCCTGCGTATTTTTTGGTTTTTGCCGCGCCACTTTATGCGGAAGAAAACATACAAAAACTCGACGACATGACAGTTGTCAGCGCACCGTTTGTCGAATCAATTGATGATTCGGCGCATCCAATTACCGTTTTAAGTGGCGCAGAATTACGCTCAAAAGTCGGTTCAACGTTGGGCGAAACCTTGCAAAATGAACTCGGTGTCACTAATCAATCTTTTGGCGCAGGCGTGGGAATTCCTGTGATTCGTGGACAATCGGGTTCGCGTGTCAAAGTCATGCAAAATAGTTTAGGCAATAATGATTTATCATCAT
>JBAXMT010000322.1:0-2737 GCA_037134135.1 Methylococcaceae bacterium
GGTTCAATCAAAGAAATTGATGATGACAACGCCGCAAAAACTAATAACACGAAAAATAAAATTCCCATTAACCAACCGCCCGTCATATTGCCAAAAGCAATTGGCAAGGTTTGAAAAATCAAACCTGCACCTGACGCGGGATGTAAACCGTGTTCAAAAACGAGCGGAAAAATTGCAATGCCCGCCAATAAAGCTACAACCGTATCAGCCGCTGCGACTAAATAAGCGGTTTTCGCAATAGAAATATCTTTCGGTAAATACGCGCCATAAACCATAATCGCGCCCATGCCTAAACTCAATGTGAAAAAAGCGTGTCCCATCGCGGTTAAAACCGAATTCCGCGTCAAGGTGTTGAAATCCAAATTAAACATGAAATCTAAACCACGTTGATAACTGTCCGTCGTCATGGCGTAACCAACCAACAAAATCAGCAACACGAACAAACTTGGCATTAAAAAGCGCGTCGCTTTTTCCAATCCATTATTCACACCACGCGCTACAATCCACATGGTCGCCGCCATAAAAACGCTGTGCCAGAAAATCAATTGCAACGGACTAGTGGTAAAATTTTCAAATAACGTTTGAATCGCTGCTGCATCCGCATTAAAAAAACTACCTGTAAACGCTTTAAAAATATAACCCGTCGCCCAACCTGCAATCACACTGTAATAAGACAAAATCAACACGCCAGCAATCACACCCATCCAACCGAGATAATGCCAATTTTTATCAGCGTTGGCTTCTTCTGTTAAAAGCTCCATTGTTTCGATGGGATTTCGTTGGCTACGTCGTCCAAGCATCGTTTCCGCAATCATTATTGGAATTCCGATTAACAAAACACACGCTAAATAAACAACGACAAATGCGCCTCCACCATTTTCACCTGTGATATATGGAAATTTCCAAATGTTGCCCAAACCAACGGCAGAACCCGTTGCCGCTAAAATAAACGCAAATCGTGATGACCAATGGCTGTGCGTTGCTTGTGTATTTGTTGTCATAAATTTAAAGCCTCTTTGTTATTTTTATTGTCAGTAGGATTTGTGATTAGACAGATTTAATAATCGTCACTCGTGCAAATTTACGTTTGCCAACTTGATAAACGTGTTGCGAACCCGCCGCGATTTCTAATTTAGGATTTTCAACTTTTTCGCTGTCAATTTTTACCGCGCCTGCGTTAATCATCCGAATCGCTTCCGATGTACTCGAGGTTAATTCAGCATCTTTTAACAAATTCGCAATCGCTAAATTATCGCCATCAATTTTTAATTCGACTTCGGGCATTTCATCAGGAATTGCACCACGTTGAAAACGTGCTTCAAAATTTTCGAGAGATTTGATGGCAGCTGCTTCGTCGTGAAAGCGGGCAATGATTTCTTGTGCAAGTTTGAATTTGTAATCACGCGGATTTGCACCTTTTTGACATTCTTCATTCCATTCGGCGATTTCAGCCATCGGGCGAAAACTCAGTAATTCAAAATAACGCCACATCAATTCGTCGCTAATCGACATGATTTTGCCGAACATTTCGTCAGGCGCGTCGGCGATTCCAATGTAATTATTCAATGATTTCGACATTTTTTGCACACCGTCTAAACCTTCTAAAATTGGCATCGTCATCACGACTTGTGGCTTTTGTCCAAACGCTTCTTGTAATTGTCGCCCCATCAACAAATTGAATTTTTGGTCTGTGCCACCTAATTCGACATCGGCTTTCATCGCAACGGAATCGTAACCTTGAATCAGCGGATATAAAAATTCATGAATCGCAATCGGTTGATTACTAGAAAAACGTTTGTGAAAATCGTCACGTTCGAGCATTCGCGCCACGGTATTTTTTGCGGCTAATTGAATCAATTCTGCCGATGACATTTCATTCATCCACGTTGAATTAAACATTACGGTAGTTTTTTCGGGGTCGAGAATTTTAAAAATCTGTGCTTGATACGTTTCCGCATTCGCGGCAACTTCTTCGCGTGTAAGCGGTTTGCGCGTGACGTTTTTACCCGTTGGATCGCCAATCATGCCAGTGAAATCCCCAATCAAAAACAAAATTTCATGTCCTGCGTCTTGAAATTGTTTGAGTTTGTTAATCAAAACGGTGTGACCCAAATGCAAATCGGGAGCCGTTGGATCGAAACCCGCCTTGATGCGTAATGGACGATTTTCAGCTAGTTTTTTAATCAATTCCGCTTCGAGTAAAACTTCGTGCGTACCGCGTAATAATTCGGTTAAGTCAGGTGTGTTCAAGAGAATGCCTCAAAATAAAAAATAATACGAATGTGTCAACACTCGCGCTAAACATAGATTATCATAGTTGGCACGCAATCTATCGGTTCAGGTTAGCAAATATGACAAAAAATTAGCTCATTAAATAATGCGGATTTTTCATGCCCCTATTCAATAAAAAAGTCATCGAACAAGCCTTAATTGTTCAAGAAATTCCCAAAAATTGGCAAGTAATGATTCAGCGTGGATAATTTAATTGCGCCATATCGCCAAAAATGGCAAAACTGTTTCCCTAATGTCATATTAAATGCGGCGTTAGGTGATGCCTCTAAACATTCATATTATGTAGCAGCAAAAAGTGGTGATTTAGACGCAGCGTTAATTTTAGCAATTGATTTAGTCAATCAAGAAGCCATTGAAAAGTTGGCGACAATTATTCAAAACGAAAAACCGCTACTCGTTCCCGTTCACGCCGAAGAAGCCATAAGCATCAATCGAATTCCCTTAG
>JBAXMT010000323.1:0-2712 GCA_037134135.1 Methylococcaceae bacterium
TAACGGTGTCGGTTGAAGCGATTTATCGACGTGTGCAAAATGAAGATGTTTTAGAGTTTTTACAAACGAAAGAACAAAGTAAGGAAAATTAAATGCCTGTTATTTCCTATTTCTTCGGAATTTACATTCGGATGTACAACGATGACCATAATCCGCCACATTTTCACGTTGAATATCAAGGGCAACAAGCGCAATTTGCTATTGAAAGTGGTGAACTTTTAGCAGGGAAATTACCAAGCAAAGCAATTAAATTGGTGCGCGAATGGGCGAAAGACCATCAAGAAGAATTGTTTGCAAACTGGGAACTTGCCGTTGCTTTGAAACCCTTACAACGTATTGCGGGAGCCGATAATGATTAAAATTATTCAAGCCTATTATTTGAAACAAAAAATGTTGCGCCTGCATTTTTCAGATAATTCTTTTGGTGATTATGATTTACAGCCGCTGGTTGATAGAGATGCCGAATTAGTTTTGCCGTTGAAAGACGATGATTATTTTAAGCAGTTTTTTTTAGAATTAGGCGCGTTGTGTTGGCGAAATGGCTTGGAATTATGCCCAGACAGTATTCATCAAAAATTAGCCGAAAAACACCAGTTACATTACGAAGTACAAGCGGTTTAACAAAGGAAAAACATGACAAATAATCGTGGTTACAATTTTGTGATGATTTCAAAAGGTCGTGAATGATGAAAAATAAACTGAGATGTTACGCAAAAAAAGAAGGTTCGGATTGGGTTGCGGTGTGCATTGATTTATCGTTAGCTGCACAAGCCGAATCGCCGCAATTGGCAAAAGAAAAATTAGAATCCATGATTTCAACTTACGTTGATGAAGCGTTAAATGAACACAAAGAATTTGCTCATCAACTTTTATCGCGCAAAGCGCCGTTTTCACAGAGATTGACGTATTACAAAGCCTTGGTTTTTTGTTTCATTGCTGAAACACTGCATCGAACAGAAAGTAATGAAAGTCGTGTGTTTTTTGAATCGTATCCTATTGCACACGCTTAAATGGTGTTTGGATTTAAAAAGTTTGCGCCGCCGACTTGCGCCCAAGTCAAAATGGCGTTGAAAAATATGGGTTTCGCCGCGCAAAAACAAAACGGCACGTCGCACGAACATTGGATTAAAACTATCAATGGCAAAATGTTGAAAGTAACCGTTGATTGTCCCAAATCACCGTTTGGCGATACGTTGGTTAATTCGATGGCGAACCAAGCCGAAGTGAGCAAACGGACGTTTCTTGAATACTGTCACGATAAAAAATTGAAAACTGACCCACACAAATAACAATAACTTTTTAACTTAACCAAAGAGGATTTACCTATGATTGAAAATTGGATTGCGCCATCTATTTTGTCTGCGAACTTTGCAAAATTGGGCGAAGAAGTAGACAACGTTTTAAAAGCGGGCGCGGATGTGGTGCATTTTGACGTGATGGATAATCACTTTGTGCCGAATTTAACGATTGGACCTTTGGTGTGTGAAGCCTTACGCAAACACGGTGTGACTGCGCCCATCGATGTGCATTTGATGGTTGAACCCGTTGACCGTTTGATTCCAGATTTTGCCAAAGCGGGCGCGAGCATTATCACGTTTCACCCTGAAGCCTCGACGCACATTGACCGCACGTTGCAATTGATTAAAGACCATGGTTGCCAAGCGGGTTTGGTTTTCAATCCTGGCACGCCGTTACATTATTTGGATTACGTCATGGACAAAATCGACATTATTTTATTGATGTCAGTGAATCCAGGTTTTGGCGGTCAATCGTTCATTCCGTCTGCGTTGACGAAATTGCGCGAAGTCAGAAAACGCATCGACGAAAGCGGTCGTAACATTCGTTTAGAAATCGATGGCGGCGTGAAAGTGGACAACATCCGCGAAATCAAAGCAGCTGGCGCGGATACATTTGTGGCGGGTTCGGCGATTTTTAGCCAACCCGATTACAAAAAAGTTATCGACGAAATGCGTGCTGAATTAGCGAAAGCGGTTTAAAAATGGACAGCGTTGTGATTGCTTTTGACTTAGATGGAACATTGATTGATTCTGCGCCTGATTTGGTGGAAGCGGTCAATTACGCGCTGACGAAACTCGATAAACCAACGCATTCGCAAGCCACAATTCAACAATGGATTGGCAATGGCGCGGATGTGTTGGTGAAACGAGCTTTGCTCAATAATTGGCACGTTGGTGAAATTCCCGACAATTTTGAAGAGGCGTTTGAATTGTTTAAAACGTATTACGCTGAACACGATTGGGTTCACAGTCGAGTGTACGATGGCGTTTTGGAAACGTTACAAACACTGAAAAATGACGGTTTTAAATTAGCGTGCGTGACCAATAAAACCGAACGTTTCACGGATCCGTTAATGGAAACAGCGGGGCTTGCATCGTATTTTGATTTTATTGCGTCGGGCGATACGTTTGCCGAAATGAAACCCAATCCGTTGCCGCTTCTCGAAACTGCAAAATTGTTTACGATTGCGCCTGAAAATGCGTGGATGATTGGCGATTCAATTAACGATATTTCAGCAGGAAAAAGCGCAGGCTTTAAAACAATCGCCGTTTCGTACGGTTACGCGGGTCAACATTCAATGGCAGATTTAAACGCTGACTACACGGTGAATGCCATATTAGAAATTGTAGATTTAATTAAAAAATGAAATTTAAAAAAGAATTTGACGTTATCGTGGTCGGCGGCGGTCACGCT
>JBAXMT010000324.1:0-2687 GCA_037134135.1 Methylococcaceae bacterium
CTTTACAGACCGGGAAGACCAGCGAGTGGCGGTGCCCATCTTAAATTCAAGTTCTACAAGACAGCGACATTCATCGTGGCCAACATGACACCCGGCAAGAGAAGTGTCGGATTGGAACTTATTGACGATGCAACTGGAGAACGCGTGTTCATGGGCAAGGTGACAATACCACCGAACTATTCCATTCCAAACATCGGAGATCTTGTAGAGGTGCGTTACCTATACGCATATAAGGGCGGAGCTGTTTACCAGCCGAACTATCTTGGAGTGCGTGGCGACAGCGACCTTACCGATGCAACGATGAAGCAAATTATCTACAAAGCCCAGGAAAAGGCTGCGGACGGAAAGGAAATTGTCGGGAACATCATCAATAAGGACGAAGAAATAGTTTTCTCGCCAACTGGACACATTTACGCAGGGGAGAAAGGTGGAGCATGGAAAGCAACGCGCCAGCTGATAGCAAATTCATTCGGGGCAAAGACAATGGAACTTGTTTATGATACGCCAGACGCTTATGTTTTTGAACTGATAGGCGACCAGAAGGAAATCAACGAGAGCATTGCTAATCTTTCAAAGAGAGTGCGTGATGAGTTCCAGCTTGAAACTGTCGGTACCAAGAACGCCATCATGGTACATATTCCAAGGATGCTTGTAGAAGTCACCCGTCAGCAGATCAGGTTTCCATTGTTGACACCATTGGCAAATGGCGGGGCAATATCTGGCAAGTACGAGTTTAAACTTTATGCAGAACCGAATCCTGACCACGACAAGAATTCACACGAGGGAACGATAAGAATAAAACCATATAAAGAGCATGCTGCGAGTTTGTCCGAGGCGAGTCATAAAGTTAGGAAGTTCGTCAACGATAATGATCTTGGCTCTGGTAATTTCTGGGGAACAAAACTTTATCACGGCGCAAAGCAGATCGGCGAGATTTCCTACAATGGTCGTGTATGGGACATGAAACATAATGAGATGATCGCATCGCAAGGCGCACAGGTCCGAGGTGAATCTCCAAATGTTGGTCAGAAGATTGTGGTTTTCAAGAAAAAGGTTAATCCAGGCGTTACCATTACGGTGCGAACACATCCCGGTGGCCAGATCACCGACATCGAGAATACCCACAACATCCGTTTCCCATTTGTGGTAGGGCAGATATTGAATATGGGTCATCGCACTTGGGCATGTTCAAATGGATTCATGGTGAACGACAGCGATCCTTGTGGCGAGAAAAAGATCTTCGGAATCAGGGCAAGCGACATTCCTGCCGGTGATCCTTTGCGACTTATGTACCCGAATAAATTCAGATAGTGGTCTGTTTTGTGCATGTAGTGTGATGCTCGTCAGTTCATTTCAAGAAAGTGGAAAAGAATCACCACAATTCTTGCCCTGCAATTAAATGCTTTAATATATTTACCGAACTTTCACTTTCGTTGAGCTTTTATCGTCCGATAAAACAACTTCGAAACCAAAACTCACCACAATGGGATTCTTCAGCTGGAAAACATCAGATACAAAAAAGGTAATCTGGAACGAACATTCACGCAAGGGCGCAACGCCTTCACCGGTTTACATGATTACAAAGGATGGTCGTTCTTGGAAAGAGGATAGTTATAGTGGATATGGAGATTTTGGAGGGAAAGATTATTATGAACTTGTTGCCGAGTTGAATGGCAAAGAGGATCGTGAAGATGGCATTGATATCTTTTTTGGCAAGACCTACAAGAAGGACGGGCTTCCAAAATTGGTCGAGCATTTACCGAGCAAGGAGAATTGGGAGAAGGAATGGAACAAGCTTCCAAATCCACAAAGTGCAACTAACCAGGGGTACTTCGTAGATGGTGGCACTGTTGGTGTGAAGGGAAAAGAAATTTATTGGTTTATGCCATTCCATGCTTACGAAAAAGATGGAACCATAACGATCTATGTAGGTGATGAGAAAATATCTACTGCAACAAACAAGGCTGACGCATCATTCCAGATCAACAATTTGCACAAAGGATATTACATTGGAGGAAAATGGGCGGATGATTCAATTCTGTACCACGAGAATGGAGTATTCTATGTGAAGATTGGAAAAGGGATTACGTCTGCACTAATACCATTGGGAAAGACAAAGAGAAATGCAGAAAAAAAATATGAACTTATGAAGACTGGCGCTAAATTCGAGGATAAATTCGCAAAGGGTGGAAAGATTTCAGATTACGATTTCGGTTACAGCGTGAAATTGAAGGAACACACATCAAAGAATGGAACGCTGATCGAGTTGAAGCAAGATCCTAAAACAAAATACTACGCCGTGTTCATCAATGGCTTTGGAGGAGCAAGCACACCTACCGACCGATTGGAAGTTGCACAGGACGATTACAAGTACGAGTTGGCAAAATACCAATTGGCTGAAAGGATTCACGGAGAAGGATCAATGGCGGCCAATGGAAAGGAAATAAATGAATCCAAGCTGACAAATGAAAGCGGATGGGGAGGAAAGAAGGACGAGAGATTCTTCGAGGAGCTTACCCAGGAGGACATTGACGCAATCGAGGCTGGCAATGCTGTTGAATACGGTCATTGGGTTCTGTATAAAATGGGACCAGAGGATTATGAGATCACGCGCGACGGGTTGTACATGGAGGTGTTCTCGAATCTCGAGGATATGCTCTGCCGCAGAAATCAGATCCACTATTACG
>JBAXMT010000325.1:0-2684 GCA_037134135.1 Methylococcaceae bacterium
AGCCATGGGAGCAAAATGACCGAATCGGGAAGTTATTTTTGACCGAATCCTAAACGATTGGTGCGGCAAATTGCTTGAAATAAACCGTGATCTTGCATCGATTTGTCGATGTACAAATAAGTACAGCTAGGTGCGTCAAAACCTGTGAGCAATTTATCCACCACGATAAGCAATTTCATATTCGCAGGTTCTTTGATGAATGCGTTTTTGACTTTGTCTTCGTAGGTTTCGGTTTTGCTCAAGCCTGCTTTGGCATCAACATTTTTCAATAATTCGGTGTAAGTGCTGTAAATAAATTGTTTGTCTGTTTCACTACTTGCGCCAGTGTCTTCGAGCGTAATATCTTTGGCTTGCGGGTTGTAAGAGGTAACAACGGCGCATTTGTTTTTCAATTCTGTAGATTGAAAGGCGACGAAATACTTGCACGCTTCATAAATACTTGAGGCGACTAAAATCGCATTTCCGCGCTGATTGCTCAAACGTGGTTTGACATTGAAATCCATCACGATGTCGCTAACGACACGCTCAATGCGTGATTTGGAACTCAACACATTTTGCATTGTTCCCCATTTCTTTTTTAACGCGCTTTTTTGCCAATCATTTAAGCCTTTGGTTTTCACGTCAAACCATTCATCGACTTTATCGTTTGAACGCAGTGATTGGTCAATATCACGCGCTTCGTAAATCAAATCTAAAACGACTTCATCATCAACCGCTTCGCTGAATTTATAGGTGTGAATGTAATTGCCAAACACTTCTAAGCTGGTTTGTTTATCTTTTTTGAGTAGCGGCGTGCCTGTGAAGCCAATAAACACCGCATTCGGCATTATCGCTTTCATCACTTGATGCAATTTACCGCTTTGGGTTCGATGGCATTCATCGACAAACACAAATACTTCGCCAACGGTTTTGCTCGGTTGATTGGCTAATTCCTTGATGAATTTATCGAAATCATCAACGTCTTTTCTGCCAAATTTATGCACCAATGAACACAGCAAACGCGGTTTGTGTTCGCCCAATAACTTCATCAATTCCGCGCCACTGCTGGTGCGTTGAATTGGTTCGCCTGCTTCGATAAAAACACGCTCGATTTGTTTATCCAATTCGTCGCGGTCTGTGACAATCGCAATTCGCGCATTCGGATTATTTTCTAAAATCCATTTTGCGAGCAACACCATTACGATACTTTTGCCACTGCCTTGCGTGTGCCAAATGATGCCACCTTTGCGTTGTTTGATGTGTTTTTGGGCGGCTTTGATGCCGAAGTATTGATGCACACGCGGCAACTTTTTAATGCCACCATCGAATAACACGAAATCAAACAGCAACTCAATCAAGCGCGATTTTTCGCAGATTTTGAGCAAATACTTATCAAGTTTGTAACGGTCGTTCTCGTGTTCGTCTTCTTTCCACGTTAAAAAATACTTTTCTTGTGTGCCGATTGTGCCGTAACGCAAGCCTTCGCTGTCGTTGCCTGCAAAGATAAATTGCACCGTTGAGAAAAACCACTCGTTAAATTCAGGGCGTTGATTGGAGCAATTTTGGCGAATCCCATCACCAATTGAAACACGGCTATTTTTGAGTTCAATCACCCCAACAGCAATGCCGTTCACATATAAAACCAAATCAGGACGGCGCGTGTTTTGACCTTTCAGCGTGACTTCTTCGGCAATCGCAAAATCGTTTGATTCGGGATTTTTCCAGTTGATGAAATGAATCGTTTGCGTGTTTTCGCTGACGCTAGTTTTTACCGATGCGCCATAACGGAGCAAGCTATAAACCGCTTTGTTTTTGGCATAGAGATTTTGGCTGTGATTGTTGGCAGCATCTTTGAGTTTTTTTATCGCGCCACTGATTTGCGCTTGGTTGTAACCGCTTCGGGTTAAATAATCAGAAAGCAGCGTTTCTTCGATGTTGCTGTTGTTTTCGCGCTCGTGCCAATCGCCCAAATAACGATAATGTAATTCATCACGAAATAATTGAATCACGCGGTTTTGTGTTGTACGTTCTGGTTTGCCGATGTTATC
The DNA here is from genome assembly GCA_037134135.1 of Methylococcaceae bacterium. Lineage (GTDB taxonomy): Bacteria > Pseudomonadota > Gammaproteobacteria > Methylococcales > Methylomonadaceae > UBA10906. Next base: position 2,028 of record JBAXMT010000325.1, read on the forward strand.
CATTACTCAATATATCCCCATGCTTTAAACTGTGATTGCAATTCAGGTTCATTTTTAAAGGCTTGAAAATAAACGTATTCAGGGGCTAAATCTGCGCCGTTTGACCACACAATTGTTTCTAATTCGTCATCAACGCTAAATGATTTGAAAACTTCAACATTTTTCAGCGGTTCAAATACGTTGCCGTGAAGTGTTTCACTTAAATCGGCAATTCCTTTTTTACCGTTATTAAAAACCACTTCAATTTGATAATCCTTTAAATAAAAGGCTTGCGTAACTTGCAACATAAACATTACTCCAGCGGTTCAATCGTATTTGGCATTTCGCTTTTTTGGCAAAGCTCCCAATCTTTAAGTAATTCTTCTTTGTGTAATTCGTACCATTCCAAAACGTGTTTTAAGGCGCGTTTGGGAAATTTGCCTTCAATAACGCCCGTTTGAATATCGACTGTAATTTTATATTCGCCGTATTTTGCGTGGAAATGTGGCGGTGAATGGTCTTGCCAATACATGGTGATAATAATTCCGAGAAATCGGCTGATAATTGGCATACTCAAATCTCCTGAATAGTTAGGCGAATTCGCCCCGTCAATAATTCCTGCATCATGCCCTGTTTGAGCTGTGCGGTTTTGGCGCGGCGGGCTTCAAGTTGGCTGAT
>JBAXMT010000326.1:0-2669 GCA_037134135.1 Methylococcaceae bacterium
TAACGAGTGACTCACGATATCAGCAGAAAACCACCAGCAACGATTGAGTGGGAATGAAAAGCTATCAACATTAATTTATAAAGATTTTTTTATCCGCATTTGAGGTATTATTTTCTCGGAGCAAAGCCTCAATCAATGCACTTCTCGCTGTATATTTAAATAGATATTTAATTTTTTAATATTGCTTATCAAAAGCTTAGGCAGGAGGTCTTTAAATGCAATATTCCAGATACTTTTATGTTACTGTCAGTATGCTTTTGTGCAGTTTCTGTATGCATTATTGTTGCTATTAAACCACGCCAAGGCATATTTAGCAACGTAGCAGTGCCTGAGTTCAACATTGAATCGCAATGTTTGATAGTTGTGCGGATACTCTATGCACAAATGCTTGGGATTTGACAGTTGGTGATGAGTTTACGGTGTATACTGTATATGTCGCATTAGGTTTGCGAGCTGTCATTTTACGATACCTATGTTTCATTTGCATACACGAAAATATCGTTCAAAACACGCGATTCCCGAAGGGGTGTCGGCGGATAGGCGTAAGCGGGTTGGAACCGTGCACGAGAGGCGTTTTGGCGTGAATTTGAGTTACAAGACCATTAGGAGACTGGTGGGTGGCGGTATACTTTGTGGTGCCGTATTAATGGTTGTGTGGGGCATGGTTGGGAACAGCCAGGCTGAAACATCGACACTCTACCCAAAGGCTTGTTTAGGCGGTTGGCAACATCCGGATGGGGCCGCCGGTACGCCAGATGTTCTGGGTAGTCCAGCCGGAGATTTCAATAAAGATAATTCTGCATGGACATCAGGCTCGCTGTCTCAGATTTTTTGTGGTTCTTTTCATGGGGATATTCCAGTAAACACATCTCCAACTAAGATAGTGGTGCGCCTCGCGTGGGCAGTGCGCGGAACGCCCGTTTCTGATCATGGCTCCGATACTACCGGCTCAGATGTTAATGCCACCACTACCATTACTGGCGACAATTTTGCTTCTAGTACTGAAGTGCTTTTGGATACATCATCAAATGCACCAAGCATGCTTCTTATTCCGATACAGAGTGTTTTTGAGCAGATATCTTCTTCCACGAATTACTTGCTACCTGCCCTTCCGGCTGGTGGCCCAGATGCACCTGGCACAAGTGTACCGCAAATCACGCCTGCATCAGACGTTACGTCTCCGCCAGAGCCAGCATTAGAGACAGTCCCACCTTCCGCACCACAATCCTATCTCTCTTTGCCGTCTTTATTAACGTGGTTTTTTATACCTGAGAAGGCGTTTGCTGCAACTACTGCCGATATGGCTCCGGATCAAGTGCAGTCTGTGGATGATGTACTTGAAGTGCTCTATACTCTTGATGGAACTACTTGGCAGAGTCTTGGCACAGTATCAGCCGAGCATCTTAATGATGCTACGTTTGAGATTCCTCTGGAGGCGGTGCATAATTGGGATGATCTTTCCGGTATGCAGATAAGCGTGCGTAGTCTCTCTGGGCTTGCAGACGCCACGACGTTATATCTTGATGGAATGCAATTGGAAGTTGCGTACGGCCCGCTCCAAAAGGATGTTGTGGCAGCTCAGGTAGAACTAAAAGAAGATGCACGTATTGCATATATTAGTTCTTTACCACAAAGGAATTTGAATATAACTATCGGAGACAGTACGAGTTCTGGCTTAATACTCAGTCGCGGAAAAAACAGTGATGACAAGGAAGAGTTGGTCATTCATGCGGCACCTGGTTCGGCAGTTGTTTATAATGATAATGATTCTAGTTTCGGTTTGGTATCTGCGGTGGGGGACGAGCCGACACATCTTCCTGTGTATAGTTTTCCACCAGGGCAATATACTCTTATTTCAACAACAGAGCCTGGCGCATGCCAAAGCTTAACCAAAACTGAATGTTTGCAGGGCTCTTATTTTATTGCGTCTGCCGTTTTTTCAGTAACTGATGCTGAAAAGACGAATTAGTTGTGCGGTTTTTGACTCACGGCTGCAACGGTCGGCGGTAGTTATGCACATGTGTTTATTTTTGGCGCAGGTCGTCAGGGTTATACTTAAAGGTAACTCTCGCTAGAGACCTTAATTCTTCTAGTTAGAATAATTGTGAAAGTTGTACTAGTGTGTTTTAGTACAGCGCTATTATCAGTTTAATGAAATTATTAGTTCTTAAGTATTCGTATGATGTATAATAAAAGAATAGTTGTTGCAGCAGTGACGGCGGCTAGTTTTCTTAGTTTGGCTTCCGTGGCTTTCGCAAGTACAAAATTGTCGCCAGTGTCTAATTCAGGCAATCATTTCGAAGGTATATTTGGCGACCGTGGTCATAAAGAAAAAGTTCAGGTTTGTACTCACAAAAAGCAGAAGCCAACTGATCTGGTACAGATCAAGCGCAGTACAAGCAATTTGCTCTTCATGAGTACGATTAAGTTCGATGACGGCACAGAAAATATTATCATAAACGCTCCAGCAGGCTCAGTTGCGATATACGGAAACGACAAAACCAATGTCGATTTCGCTATGTCCGTCGGTATAGGAGATGAACCTGCCACTTTTACGCTAGATAATTTTCCTCCAGGCAAGTATCTCGTTATATCGACTACAAACTCTGATGCATGCCAGAGTTTGACAAAGGAACAGTGTAAGGCTGACGCAGGTTACATAGCATCTG
>JBAXMT010000327.1:0-2661 GCA_037134135.1 Methylococcaceae bacterium
GCCATTTCGAGCGGTAACAATCCAACGGGGCAAGCCGTAACGCAACTTGAACAGCGAATGCACGGTTTAACTTCGGGTTCAAAAATATCTTCATGCGATAACGCTAAAATGCCGCTACTCGCTTTCACCACAGGAACATCGGCGTGTGGCAAGACTTCGCCCATCATTGGCCCGCCCATGATTAAACGAGCGAGTTTTTCATTTTCAACGCCGCAAAATGCCAACACTTCCGACATCAACGTGCCGATTAACACTTCGACATTTTGGGGTTTGGAAACCGCGCCACCTGAAACTGTGACCACGCGACCAATCAATGGTTTCGATAAACAAACCGCTTGATAAACAGCGTAAGCGGTGGCGACGTTGTGAATAATGACACCGACATCAGTTGCTCTGCCGTCTGCGGGAATTTCTTTGCCCGTTAAATAACGCAACATTTGTCTGTCCCAGCCCATCGGATAACGAGTGGGAACTTGCACAACGCTGATTTGTTCAAATTCTGCGCTGGCGGCTTGCATGGCTTTAAACGCATTCGGTTTATTGTCTTCAATCCCGACAATGGCTTTCGGCGCATTCATACCACGCAACATCAAACGAATGCCGCCAACAATTTCAACTGCGCGTTCTTGCATCAACAAATCGTCGCAGGTCAAATACGGTTCGCATTCGCCCGCGTTAATTAGCAAGGTGTGGATTTGATTTCTGCGCCCTAAATTTAATTTCACTGCCGATGGAAACACTGCGCCGCCTAAACCGACAACGCCTGCACCACCTACTCTTAAACAGATTTCTTCGGGGTCAAGTTCAAACGGTTTTTCAGGAATCGCGTATTTAAACCATTTTTCTTCACCGTCCGTTTCGATAATGATGGTGCGAATCGGTAACGCAGAAGGATGTGGTGCTGGAAAATCTTGCACGTCAAAAATCACACCCGAACTCGGCGCATGAACTGCCGCAGAAATGTTGCCTTGACTGTAAGCGAGTAATTGCCCTTTTAAAACATGTTCCCCCACTTTAACAATCGGTTCAGCAGGTTTGCCGACGTGTTGTTGCACAGGAATATAAAGTTTTTTCGGCAACGGTAAATTTGTTGCAATCGGTTTATCGCAGGTTTCGGCTTTGTGTTCTTCGGCATGAATACCGCCGCGAAACTTTGGATTTTCAAGAAATTCAAACATGGTCATTTCTCCTAAACCGCAGCAAGTTGAGGTTTATGCCAACGCCAATCACGCAACGTCACGTCAATCGGGTGCATTTGCAAACATTCAGTTGGACAAACCGCCACGCATTTAGTGCAACCAATACACGCATCGGCAACGACCGCATGAATTTGTTTTGGCGCACCAACAATCGCATCGGTTGGGCAAACTTTGAAACAACGGGTACAACCTGTGCAAGTATCTTCGCTTACTCGCGCCACCATCGGTTCAGCGTCTTCGGTTTGACTTAAATCAACATCAACGCCAAGCAATTTAGCGAGTTGTTCAACTAACGCACTGCCACCAGGTGGGCAAAGTGTCACAGGTGCTGCGCCTAAAACGACGGCTTCAGCGGCAGGTCTGCAACCAGGAAAACCACATTGTCCACATTGTGAACCAGGCATTAAGGCTTCGACACGTTCAACAAGTGGGTCAGATTCCACTTTGAGATATTTCGCGGCAATCCCTAAGCTCAAGCCCAAGGCTAATCCTAAAAACGTTAAGATGATAATCGCAGAAAAAACGTACATGACCGCGCCTCTTAGGATTCGTAATTGTTCATTTGATGGGAAGTCCTGCAAAGCCCATAAAGGCAAGTGACAGAATGCCAGCGGTAATAAAAGCTATCGGTGTTCCCGTAAAAAGGGCGGGGACTGCCATCAACGCCAAGCGTTCACGCAGACCCGCGAAGAGTACCATCACCAACGTAAAACCTAATGCTGCACCAAAACCAAATAATAAACTTTGAATGAAATTGTATTGTTCTTGAATGTTTAATAACGCTACACCCAACACCGCGCAATTCGTGGTAATTAACGGGAGAAAAATCCCTAGCACTTGATATAAAACGGGACTGGTTTTATGAATTACCATTTCGGTAAATTGCACCACTGCCGCAATCACCAAAATAAACCCTAGCACTCGCAAAAATCCAATGTCGAACGGAATCAATAATCGATGTTCCAAGACCCAACTTGCCGCCGACGCTAAAGTCAAAACGAAAGTGGTCGCCATGCCCATGCCGAGTGCCGTGTCGAGTTTGTTCGATACGCCCATAAAGGGACATAATCCAAGAAACTTAACTAACACGACGTTGTTGACTAATGCCGTTCCTAAAATGAGTAAGAGATATTCGCTCATGACCTTCACCCGCAATTGTTTAGTTCTACTTTTGCACCAACTGTGCCAAGGAAAATTAAGCGCGGGAAAGCCGCTGATTTAGGGCATTTTGGGTGAAATCGATGCAATTTTTCTCTGTGTGAGTTAAGACAATTGTAGGAAATCCTACAAAGATTTTATTTTTGAAAATTGAATTTTTGGTAGGGGCAATCCCTTTTGGTTGTCCAGGAGCTGGTGGCTTGCTTTACCTTTGAGGACTAACATTGACGATTCCGCCTTCAGCATCGAATTCGGCAACCATTTTTGAATCGCGTTGTTTCAGATAATCTTCAACTAACGGTTT
>JBAXMT010000328.1:0-2659 GCA_037134135.1 Methylococcaceae bacterium
CCGCCGACGAATGCGCCATAATCAATTTACGAATCGGGTCGGTCATCAGCAAAAATTCAATAATCGCCAACCGTCCGCGATACCCTAAACCGCCACACACCGCACAGCCAATGGGTTTGAAAAGCGTAATGTCACCGTCAGGTTGAAAACGGCGCAACCGCATTTCGTCCACGATTTCAGTTGGCGCGACGTAAGACTGTTTGCACGATTTGCAAAGTTGGCGCACTAATCGTTGCGCCAAAATGCCATTCACCGTAGAAGTTAGCAAATACTCTTCTAAACCCATATCGAGTAATCGCGTCACACCGCCAGCTGCGTCATTGGTGTGCAATGTCGAAAGCACCAAATGTCCCGTCAATGCCGATTGCACCGCGATTCGCGCCGTTTCTAAATCGCGCATTTCACCAATCATAATCACGTCAGGGTCTTGGCGAACAATCGACCGTAACGCGACCGCAAACGTCAGCCCGATTTGGGGTTTTGCTTGAATTTGATTGATGCCGTCCATTTGATATTCAACGGGATCTTCAACCGTGATAATTTTTCGCGCGGTGGTATTGAGTTGTTTCAACGCCGCATACATCGTGGTCGATTTACCTGAACCTGTTGGCCCTGTAATTAAAATAATGCCGTGCGGTTGCGCCAAAACATCGAGAAATTGTTGCAATTGTCGCCCACCAAAACCCAACGCTTCAAAATCCAACACCGTGTTTTCTTTATCGAGCAACCGTGTCACCACGCTTTCGCCGTACATCGTGGGAATCGTGGAAACACGCAAATCCAATTCTTTGCCCAGCATTTGTACTTTAATTCGTCCGTCTTGCGGCAAACGGCGTTCGGCAATGTTCAGTTTCGCCATGATTTTAATCCGCGAAATCACCGCCGCCGTCGATTTAACGGGGGGAGCTTCAATATCTTGCAACACGCCATCGACACGCAACCGTACTTTCAAACTTTGTTCAAACGGTTCGATATGAATATCGGAGGCTTTCATTTCAATGGCGCGTTGCATAATTGCATTCACCATTTTAATCACGGGAGCTTCGCTGGCTAAATCTTTCAAATGCGCCAAATCTTCCTCGCCCAATTCGTCAAAACTCAAATCGTCGAGCGATTCGGTTTTGGTTTGACCTTGTTCATATTGCGCGGCAATGGCGGCATCGATTTCAGACAAAACGCCAACATGCGGCACGATATTTTTGCCCGTCGCCAAACGCAGCGCGTCCAAAACAAATTCATCTTCAGGGTCGAGCATCGCAACGGTTATGCGTAGTTCGTCAGCGTTTAAACCAACCAAATGGTAATGCTTCAAAAAACGCAGTGAAATTTCATCGGGCAAGGTTTTTTCTAACGGATATTGTTCAGGCGTGATTTTAGAAAAATTGCCACTTTCGACAAACGCCAACGCAACATCCAATTCAGAACACAGCCCAAGTTTAATAAGCAACGCGGGTAAACTTTCAGCGACAGCGGTTTTTTGCATTCGTTCCACTTTCTTTAAATCAGACGGTGAAAGTTTGCCTTTGTTTTGAAGGACAGTTAGGAAGTTTTTTTGCATAGGGTGTCTCGTGTTATTCTCAAAACCAAGTTAGGTGCAAGTCAAGCTGACTTAGCCTTTGCATTTTGCATTGATGAGCTAATCGGGGTTGCTATCCTTTTTGCACCTAACTTATTTTCAATTCAATCAGCGTAATTTGTTCGATATTTTCAAAATGTTTTCTGTTCAATGTTGCAATCGGAAAATTATGTTCATAAGCCGTCGCCGCAATGAAAATATCTCGAAATTCAATCAGCTTATTTTTTGCTCTCAATTCTCGAAAAATCATCGCCGCTTTTTCAGCAACTTGGTCATCAAATGGCAAACTCGTTATCCATTTTTCCAAAATTTTAACGTCTGCCAAATGTTTTTCTGTTTTTGCACCGCATAACAATTCAAACAATGTCACCGCCGACATCGAGCAACGATAATGCGTTTGCAAATCCCACAAAATAGTTCGTTCTTTGATTTCTTTGCGTAAAAAATCAATGAAAACAGATGTATCAACTAAAATTCTTCGATGTGCCATGATGAAATCGCGTTGTCATTTTCGTTAATATCCCATTGTGAAACCGCCAAAAAATCGTGCTGCCAATTTTGCGTATTCGCCTTATTTCGAGTTTTCAATTTCATAAATTGCAACACTTCTTCCAACGATTCTGCTGGTAATTGTTGCGCCATTTTGTAAATTGTTTGTTCTATTTCTTGTCGTTGCATTATTTTTCCTCTTAACCATTTTCAATCAGCCTATCATAATCATCATGTGAACCAATCCAAAACCACACCAAACCTTCAGCGCGTTCTTTTGCTAATGCACGAAAACGCAAACCCACTCGCGCTGACCAAAATGCACCCACTTTTTTCAAACGCAAAGATGGATGACGTGGATTGATTTGCAATAATTCAAAATTTTTATCCGCCAATTTTTGAATATGTTCGGGTAATTGACGGTAATAAAACCAAAATTCTGGCGTTGCAAAATACTTCACAATGGCTTCGCATGACCAGCTAAAAACGCTTCATCAACCGATTTGCCGATTGAATCTAAACGTCCCGCTAAAATATCTCTTTCAATTTGGTTATCCCATTGTTGCGCGATAAATTCTTCAAACCATTCCGTAA
>JBAXMT010000329.1:0-2655 GCA_037134135.1 Methylococcaceae bacterium
AGACGAAAATCATCAACATCATGGTTTATGCGGACGCTGCGTTGAAAATATCGCTGGCGAAGGTGAAACACGTCTTTATGCCTAAGTTTCCAATGCTTAAATGGTTGTGGTTGGCGGTATTTTCATTGGTTTTAGACCAAGCCAGCAAAATCGCCATTGATAAATCGTTTGCGCTTTATGAATCGATTGCGATTGTGCCGTTTTTTAATCTCACTTACGTTCACAACACAGGCGCAGCATTTAGTTTTTTAAGTGAAGCGGGGGGATGGCAAAGGTGGTTTTTCGCGGCGTTGGCAATTGTGATGAGCGTAATTATGACGATTTGGTTAGCCAAATTAAAAGAAACCGAAACGCTACTTGCTGTGGCGTTATCGCTGATTTTAGGGGGCGCGATTGGCAATTTAATCGACCGTTTGGCTTATGGCTATGTGATTGATTTTCTCGATGTGTATTACGGAACCTATCATTGGCCCGCGTTTAACATTGCGGATTCTGCGATTACGATTGGTGTAGCATTGATGCTTTGGGATTCGTTTAAAACGCAGGAAAACACATGAGAGAAGTCGCTTCGTTGCAATACGGTGTAATTTTTAAAAAAGCCTTTTCTCAACTCGATGTTTTCAAAGCGTTTGTAAAAGATGTAATTGGCATCGATTTGGAAATCGACAAAGTGGAAACCGAAAAATCCTTCGAGCAGAAAATTGGCAACGTTAAAGTTGAATTCGATTTATATGCGGAAGATTTAAAAAATCGGGTGATCGTTGAAATTCAACATCAAAACGGCTCGGATTATTACGACCGTTTTCTACATTATCACTGTGTAGTGTTGCTTGAACAGGCAGCGAATTATCGCAATTACAAACCCGATTTAACGGTTTATACGATTGTCGTTTTAACATCGGCAGACAAGCATAAAACCGATGTTGCTGTAATTGATTTTGACCCAAAAGACCGTTACGGCAATCCACTCGGCGAAATTAAACACAAAGTGATTTATCTTGCGGTGAAATATGTCGATGAAAATACGCCTGAAATTTATCGAGAATGGTTAAGTGCGATTAACGAAAGTTTGTCTGAACAAATCGACGAAACGAATTATCACCGTCCCGAACTTCAAACCGTCATCAATTCGATTGCGAAAAATTTGGTTTCGCCCGAAGAAAAATACTGGATGATTGAAGAATACAACTTTGAAAATGACAAGAAAAAGAAGTTTGACGAAGGGATTCAACAGGGTATCCAACAAGGACTTCAGCAAGGAATTCAACAGGGCGAAAAAGATAAGGCGTTGACAATCGCAAAAGGAATGCTCGCTAAGGGAATTGATATTCAAACCATTAGCGAATTAACGGGTTTGACGAATATCGAAATTGAAACAAACAATGAAATCTCGTGACCGAAGACACGGTTTAACCGTTGTCAACACAGGTGAAGGCAAAGGTAAATCCTCCAGCGCATTTGGCATGGTATTTCGTGCGGCGGGTTGGGACATGAATGTTTGCGTAATTCAATTCATCAAAGGGCAATGGCAAACGGGCGAACAAAAAGCCGCGCAGCGTTTTGATAATATCGAATGGCACGCATTGGGCGATGGTTTTACTTGGGATACCAAAAATCCTGAACAAGACATTAAAACCAGTCGTGAAATTTGGGAATTTGCGAAACAACAAATTTTGTCTGAAAAGTTTGATGTGGTATTGCTTGATGAAATCAACTACTGTTGCGGCTACGGTTGGATTTCAGGACAGGAACTGGCAGATTTTATTACCGACGAAAAACCGTCGTGGTTACATTTAATTTTGACTGGACGAAATGCCTCGTCTGAAGTAATTGCTGTCGCTGATACCGTAACTGAAATGACCAAAGTGAAGCACGTTTTTGAAACAGGTGTAAAAGCAGAGCAGGGCATCGATTTTTAAACAATGAGGAATTATTTATGAGTGAAGAAGCACAAGAACCAATGATTAACAGCACAATGAAAATCGTACTCGCGGTTGTAGGCGTTTTTGCAGCGGGTTTTTTGATGGTTGGTGAGAGCAAACAAAAGACAGTTGCCGATATGGAAGCTGAATCTATGATTCGGAACTATGCAAATATCCAAGGTATGGCAAATAAGAAATGTCCTGAAGCTGTTGAATCTGCAACGGGCGAACAAGTCTTTTTCCCTACCAAAATCGACACAGATAAAGAAACTTACATTACGTTAAGTTGGGACGGTGAAAATACAGGCAATGGTGGTTTTAAAAATGCCAGTTGCACGTTAAAAGCCTCATTAGGTGGAATTTCTGACTTAGTGGTTGATAATAAAGTCATCATTAAAAAATAGTGCTTTTTAGGAGTACAAATTGAAATTTGTACTCCTTAATTTTGCGAGCTAATTCCAATGAATCGCTAGCCAAATGGTTTGTTCTGCAGCTGTTGTCCACATTACACGATGTACCGTACCAGCAGGAATTAACAAAAAATCGCCCGATTTTAAATTTAACTGTTCTGCATTTTCATATTCAATAACCGCTTCACCCTGCAATACAATCACCCATTCATTTTGTAATTGGTCATACCATTCACCTGCAGGTGTGCGATGTCCTTCCGACACAATTCGCTCGATTCGCACGTTTTTATTTTCGACTAAAATCGTGAAAAGTTCTTCGGGTA
>JBAXMT010000330.1:0-2649 GCA_037134135.1 Methylococcaceae bacterium
TGCGCCCAAAAGGTTTAATCGCGCAATTAGATTTATTAAAACCAATTTACCAACCAACAGCGGCTTACGGACATTTCGGACGTAATGACGACACATTTAGCTGGGAAAAAACTGACAAAGTTGACGCATTAAAAGCGGCGGCTGGCATTTAAGTTATGGCTAAAGATAAGTTGAGAGTTCCTCCCAACAAAGCAATCACGAAAAAGTGGGTAAGTTTGCAAGAAAGTGATGTAACGACTGAAAATTTGAAAACAGTTTTTGATCATTTTCTAGGTGGAGCAAGCATAGAAGATGATGATTTGTATCTTGAGATCGATAAAATAGATGCGCCAATCTTGGTTTCTATCAATTATGACGCAAAGTACATTTCATTTTCGTGTATTTTTGATGTTAGTAAAACGATGCCATTTCAAACGAAGGTATCGATTATTAACGAAGTGAACAATTCGATTCCCTTTATCAAATTTATTGTTCCAGCCGAAGACGAAACTAATGACTGTATTTACGCGGTTTGTGATTTTAGTTTTATTGGCGGGGTAGCAGCCGTTGAATTAGAGAGAGCGGTAGGTTCTTTTATTGCAGCATTGATGGTTGCACTCACAGATTCTGAATTGTATAAATTAAACGGTTAAATAACCGAGGAAGATTAAAATGAGTTTTTCAGATTATAAAATTGCCGATATTGCATTGGCAGCGTGGGGTCGTAAAGAAATCAACATCGCTGAAACTGAAATGCCAGGATTGATGGCATTACGGGAAGAATTCGGCGCATCAGAACCGTTGAGAGGCGCACGCATTGCCGGTTGTCTACACATGACAATTCAAACCGCCGTGTTAATCGAAACTTTAACGGCTTTGGGCGCGACCGTTCGTTGGTCCTCGTGCAACATTTTTTCAACGCAAGACCACGCCGCAGCGGCAATCGCTATTTCTGGCGTGCCTGTTTTTGCATGGAAAGGCGAAACCGAAGAAGAAGCTGAATGGTGCATTGAACAAACCATTATTGGCACAGACGGCTGGCGACCCAACATGATTTTGGATGATGGCGGCGATTTGACCACCATGATGCACGCCAAATTCCCTGAATTGATGGCGGACGTAAAAGGCTTATCAGAAGAAACCACGACCGGCGTTTTGCGTCTTTATGAAATGGTCGCGAAAGGCACGTTAAAAGTCCCCGCGTTCAACGTCAATGACTCCGTAACCAAATCGAAATTCGACAATTTGTACGGTTGTCGCGAATCGTTAGTTGACGGTATCAAACGCGCCACCGACGTAATGATTGCCGGTAAAATCGCCGTCGTTTGTGGTTATGGCGACGTGGGCAAAGGGTGCGCTCAATCGTTACGCGGTTTAGGGGCAACGGTTTTGATTACTGAAATCGACCCGATTTGTGCGTTGCAAGCGGCAATGGAAGGGTATCGCGTCGTCACGATGGAAGACGCTGCGCCATTGGCAAACATTTTTGTTACGGCGACCGGCAACTTCAACATCATTCGTCACGAACACATGACAGCGATGCGTGACCAAGCGATTGTCTGCAACATCGGACATTTTGACGCAGAAATCGACATTGCGTCGTTGCGTCAATACACTTGGGAAAACATCAAACCACAGGTTGATCACGTCATTTTCCCTGACGGCAAACGTTTGATTATTTTGGCAGAAGGGCGTTTGGTGAATTTAGGTTGTGCAACCGGTCATCCAAGTTTCGTGATGTCGAACTCGTTCTGCAATCAAGTATTGGCGCAAATCGAGTTGTGGAATAATTCGAGTTTCTTTGAAAACAAAGTTTATATTTTGCCAAAGAAATTAGATGAAAAAGTCGCACGAGCGCATTTGGCGCAATTGGGCGTTAAACTCACAACCTTAACGCCGGAACAAGCGGCTTACATTAGCGTTCCCGTCGAAGGCCCTTATAAAGCCGATCATTATCGTTATTAAAATTTGATTTTAGTCCTGCGCCTTTCGGGGCGTGGGATGTTAACGATACTGGAAACTCAATGATAAAACCTCGATTAGCTTGGGCAATTACCGGCTCGGGACACTATCTTACCGAATGCGTTGAATTCTTGTTGACGCTCGACGCGGTTGATTTATACGTCAGTCAAGCCGGCGAAGAAGTCTTAAAAATGTATGGCATTTCACTCAACGATTTACGCGAAAAAATGCCCGTTTATCGTGACAAAACCGCTTCCTGTCCACCCGTCGGACATTTCTACAAAGGCTATTACCACACGTTTGTTCTCGCCCCCGCCACATCAAACACCATTGCAAAATGCGTACTCGGAATTGCCGATTCCCTCGTCACAAATCTTTATTCTCAAGCTGGAAAATGCCGCGTTCCCAGCATCGTTTATCCCTGCGACATTGCACCCGAAATGGAAACCACCGCCCCAAGTGGCAAAGTCATGGTTTATCCCCGCAAAATTGATTTAGACGGCACCGCAAAAATCCGCGAATTTGAATATACCACCGTAGTCGAAAGCGTTGACGCACTAATTTCAACGGTTCAGGAACGTTTAACTCACTTTTAAAAATCAAACCGTCATTCATCTGGCGGTTTTTTTATGTCGAAAATTCAACCATTTGCCCGCATTTCCCACTACACGCCACCCAGGGAAATCGCAGTTTTTCGCGCTCTTTGCG
>JBAXMT010000331.1:0-2633 GCA_037134135.1 Methylococcaceae bacterium
CAATAATCCCAAGGATACCGTATCACTCGATTTATTTGACGATTACGACACTTGCGATGAATTGGCTGATGAATACGATGATGCGGATGAATCGGAAACAAAAAAAGAAAAAATTTATACCGATTCCGACATAGCTAACATTCGTTTAGAAATGGCTTCACTGAAAGAATTTTCTGCACTGGCTGAATCCATACAACGTAATTCAAAAGGTGAGATTTTATTCAAAGCCCTTGAAAAAGGATTTACAGAATTAGAGCGATTAGCACAGCAATCCGCATCAAAAACAAGTGCCACAAAGAAAGCAATTATTTTTACCGAAAGCTGTCGCACACAAGAATACTTACGAAATTTACTCGAAACACAAGGCTACAAAGGTAAAATCGTTTTATTCAACGGCACGAATACCGATAAAAATTCGCAAGCCATTTATCAAGCATGGGTTAAGCGTTACAAAGACACTGACAAAGTAACCAGTTCACGCACCGCTGATATGCGTGCCGCGTTGGTGGATTATTTCAGAGAAGAAGCAACGGTGATGATTGCCACAGAAGCCGCCGCTGAAGGAATTAACCTGCAATTCTGCTCACTCGTTATCAACTATGATGTGCCTTGGAATCCGCAACGCATTGAACAACGTATTGGTCGTTGTCATCGTTACGGACAAAAATTTGATGTTGTGGTTGTGAACTTTCTCAACAAAGCCAATGCCGCTGACCAACGAGTTTATGAATTACTCAATCTTAAATTCAAGTTATTCGATGGTGTTTTTGGCTCGAGTGATGAAGTGTTAGGTAGCATCGAAAGCGGTGTTGATTTTGAAAAACGGATTGCTCGGATTTATAAAGAATGTCGCACGCCTGAACAAATTGAATCTGCTTTTAATGAATTACAAAATGATTTAGAAGAAAGCATCAGCACAGCAATCCAACAAACCCGTCAACAACTGCTTGAAAATTTCGATGAAGAAGTTCACGAAAAATTACGCATCAATTTACAAGCAAGCCGCGAGTATTTGTCAAAATATGAAAATTGGTTGTGGCGCGTTACGCAATTCAAATTAAACGATAACGCGGTATTTTTTGAATCCGATTATTCTTTCAAGCTAACCGAAAATCCTTACTCGAAGGCAAATATACCGCTTGGCACATACCGATTAGGCAAGTACGTTGAAGATGTTCACGTTTATCGAATCGGGCATCCGTTAGCAGAAAATATCATTGAATCATGTAAATCTGCACCATCACCAAATGCACATTTGTGTTTTGATTACAGCGCAAGTCCACAGAAAATCAGCGTGTTGGAGCAATTAGTCGGGCAATCGGGTTGGTTACAATTAACACATTTATCCGTATCCAGTTTTGAAGTCGAAGATTATTTGCTATTTAGCGGCGTAACAGTTGGCGGCGCGTTGTTAGAAAACGATGCTTGCCATCGCTTATTTTCATTGCAAGCCAATGTTCAAGGCGATTTTGTAACGCTACCGAGTAAAGAAGAAACGTTGCTGAACCAAAATTTAAAACGTCAAAAATCCGATTTGATTGAAGAAATCGGAATGCGTAACGGTTCGTTTTTTGATGAGGAATTAGAAAAGCTCGATAAATGGGGCGAAGACCGACGTAATTCACTTAAAACGACCCTCAAAGATTTAGAAGACCAAATCAAAGACTTAAAAAAACAGGCAAAACTAGCTCCGAATTTACCTGCCAAACTCAAATTAGAAAAAGAACGCAAAAAATGTGAAGCTGAACGTGATGCCGCATGGCGCGATTACGATGAAGCCGCAAAAGAAATCAATCGCGCAAAAGACGAATTGATTGATGAAATTGAAAAACGATTAGAGCAACAAGAACACCAACAAACGTTATTTTTCATCAGTTGGAACATTGTTTAACTTAACAAACACACACATTATGACAGACAGCATTATCGAATCATTTCCGCTCACGTCAATGGACGTAACAGACCTTCAACAGCAAAAGCTCAAAGCCTTATTTCCCGAAGTTTTCACCGAAGGCGGCAAAATCGATTTCGATAAATTACGTTTGACGTTAGGCGAAAATGTTGACGCTGACAAAGAACGTTTTGGTTTGAATTGGGCTGGCAAAAGTAATTGTTTTCAAACGATTAAACAATCCAGCGTTGCAACGCTTGTTCCAGCGCGTGACGAAAGCGTTGATTTTGACAACACCGAAAATCTTTACATTGAAGGCGATAATTTAGAAGTGTTGAAGCTGTTGCAGAAAAGTTATCTCGGCAAAGTCAAAATGATTTATATCGACCCGCCATACAACACAGGCAGTGATTTCATTTATCCCGATAATTACGCTGAAAATTTAAGCACTTATCTTGAATACACGGGGCAAGTCGATGGCGAAGGGCGTGCCATTTCGACTAACAAAGATACGGACGGGCGTTTTCATAGCAAATGGCTCAACATGATGTATCCGCGTTTGTTTTTGGCAAAGAATTTATTGCGTGAAGACGGCGTTATCTTTATTTCGATTGATGATAGTGAAGTTCATAATTTGAAAGCGTTGTGTAATGAAATTTTTGGAGAGGATAATTTTGCAGCACAATTTTTATGGAAGAAAAAATCTACCACATCAAATGTGAAAGATGCACAAGTTAGCCCT
>JBAXMT010000332.1:0-2632 GCA_037134135.1 Methylococcaceae bacterium
CGTTGCGTGGTGCAATTCAAAGACGAAAAAAAATCACAACGTTGGCAACATTGGCAAAAAATTATTCAACACGCCACCGAACAAAGTGGGCGCACGGATTTACCTGATTTTGGTGATGTTTCGACGTTGAATTCGTGGATTACAGGGCAGAGTGGGTTGAAAGTTTTTCTCGATCCGTATGCTGAAATGACGCTCGCGCAACTCACGCCCGAAAATAATTCGGTCACATTATTAACGGGCCCAGAGGGTGGATTTTCCAGCGCAGAACGTGAAATTGCCAAAGCTGCGGGATTTATTCCAGTTCGATTAGGCGCACGAATTTTACGAACTGAAACCGCGTCACTCGCGGCATTATCGGCGGTGCAAATGTTGTGGGGCGATTTCCAATAATGAGTCGAAGTGTATTTTATGCGTTCGTGCCAATGTTGATTTTGCTGGCGATAACGAGCAGTGCGTGTGTTTTTAGTTATTTCATTGCGTTGAGTTTCAATGATCCGACCATTCTGCGAAAACTCATGATTCGGTTGTCGCAAATTCTGTTGTTGCTGAGTATTTTTCCCGTTTCAAAATGGCTGGGTTTGAATAAAGAAATGTTGGGCTACGCGCCGTTTAAAGCGATGTTCAAACAATTTTGGCGCGGTTTTGGTTTGAGCTTGCTGATTTTGTTACCCGTTTTTTTTACGCTCAATTTTTTAGGCATTCATTCCATCGATGCAACAAAAGTGTGGACGCTGGGTTGGATGGCAAAAAAACTCGGCATCGCGTTTGGATTGGCGTTGCTAATCGGAATCGTTGAAGAATCAGTGTTTCGGGGTTTGTTGCTGACAAGTTTGAGAAAGTATTTGTCGCCATTTTTAGCCCTTTTAATAAGTTCAATTTATTACGCAGGTTTGCATTTTTTGGATAGCAAATCGCCTGTTTCGGAAGAAATGTTAAGTTGGAATGGCAGCTTCCAATTGTTGGGCGAGGCGTATCACAACGTTTTCGCGATGCAAGATTGGACAGCGTTTTTGGCATTGTGTGCGGTTGGATTGTTTTTAGGAATGTTGCGATTGCGTGGCGATACAAATTTGGCGTTGTGCATCGGTTGCCACACGGGCTGGGTCACTCTAATTAGAATGAGCAAATCGACAATGAGTGTCGATTTGACCACGCCGTATTCGTTTTTAGTGAGTCATTACGACGGCGTGATTGGTTTATTGGTTGCGGGTTGGTTGCTGTTTTCGCTGGCAACTTATTGGTTATTCACGAAAATTGTCAAATTGTAACGGCTGTTCTAAATTGGCGGAGCGTAAAAATTGAATCGTAGATTGTAAGTCGTCGCGATTTTTACCGTTTACGCGCAACTTTTCACCTTGAATGGCGGCTTGAACTTTGAGTTTGTTATCTTTAATGAGTTTAACGATTTTTTTGGCTAATACGGATTCGATGCCTTGTTTGAGTTCGACTTCTTGGCGCATGAGTTTTCCACTGCCTTTGGGGTCTTTAACTTCCATGCAGGCGATGTCGATGCCGCGTTTCGTGAGTTTGGAACAGAGAACACTAAACATTTGTTGCAGTTGAAAGGTCGATTCCGACACCATGACGATGGTGGTTTCGTTCAGTTCAAAACTTGAATCTGTGCCTTTAAAATCAAAGCGCGTGGACACTTCTTTGTTAGCTTGATCGACGGCATTTTTTGCTTCGTGAACATCAAATTCGGAAATAATATCAAAAGAGGGCATAATTAGACTCATAGGTTTTATTTAAATTAAGTGCGTAACTTAATTTATAATTCAACTTTCAACAAACAAAATTTTAGAGAGATTTATTAAATGAAAGATGGTTCGTTTCATGTGCTTATTTACACGTTTATTTTCTTTTCGTTGGGGATGTTTAAACCACAATGGCCGTTGTTTTTTATGAAACAACCAACGCGGTTTATTATTTTGGTGATTTCAACTGTTGGCTTTATGATTGGTACGACGATGTATGGTCAGGCGATGCACGAAGAAAAGTTGACGCAAAAATTAGCAGAATCGGCACAAATAGCGTCACCCGTAAACGAAGTACCAACCGTAAAATAATTTCAAATTTCATTATTTAGTCATTTAGGAAGAGTGAGTGTCATGCGATTAGTTAATATAGTTAAACCAGCTGCTGTAATTTTGATGTTCATGTCTAATGTTGAAGCACAGGCTTACTCCGCAGGAGATGTAGATGAAATCTGTAAAAAACCTCAGGTTCGTGAATTTAGTTTGCCAACGTACGAAGAGCCAGAAAAAATTGAAGTTGCGCCAGAATCTAAGTTTTCATTTATTTTATCAGAATGGACAGATCCAGCGACAATTAAGTTAACGATGAAGGAGAAATTGGTGCCGTTCACGGTGGAAAGTAACAATAGTTTTCACAAAGTAACCTCAATGATTTCTGGTGAACTCACAGGTTCTTTTGTACGTATCAATTTGTTTTCAAAGGCGATTCTTGGTTGTCACGACCAAAAAGGTTGGTTGGTTAAGGTTTCAGAGAAGTGATTCTTGAAAATAATTGTAAAAAGTTTTTGACAAATCCTGAAAAATCTCTATAATTGTAAAACTCAGCTCCAGACAAGCAGCTTGAGAAGCTCTTTAAAAACTAAATCAAAATAATTTGT
>JBAXMT010000333.1:0-2614 GCA_037134135.1 Methylococcaceae bacterium
GTGTCGGCGCAGAGGTTGGAGAAGGCTTGGGATTCGGTTTAAATGAAAAAGCCCCAATTTGCAATGATGCAAGTCGGGGCTTTTTTGAGATTCAAAATTACAAAACAAAATCATCAACTACCAAACTTTTCACACCGTTAAGTTGAATCGCAAAATCAGGCGTTTTATCGCTGTTCACATTACCGTAAAGGATTTTGTTTGTGCTATCAAAACGCACTTCTCCTGCTTTGCCACTAAAAGATTTGCCGCCAATAAATTTAAAGGCTTGGTCACCATAAGATACCGAATTTGCATCAATGCCAGACAAATCAATTTTATCGCCTTCGCTGTGTTTGAAATCAGTAATTACGTCGCGGGTTGCTGACGTTTTACCCGTTTCATTTATTGCACTAAATTTGAAAACATCCGCGCCTAAACCACCAGTTAAATTATCAACGCCTAAACCTCCGACAAGCGTGTCGTTACCCGCTAACCCTGAAATTTTGTCGTTGCCATTTGTACCAATCAACAAATCATTTCCAGCGGTTGCACTTTTTCCTGTGACAATCGCCGTTGCAGAACTTGTAACGATTTCCAACGCTCCGTCACCATCGATGTAACTGACTTTCACGCTAATCGATTTACCAATGTCGCCGATTGAAACTTTGTAGGTTTCAAGTGTTGCGTCAATAATTTCAATACCATTACTCAGCCACTGATATTCATAATCACCCAAACCGTCTTCATCAGCCAATGAGCTTGTGATGGTTAGACTTTCGTCTTGTTTTGCTATTCCAGAAATTGTGATTTCACCTGTCGGCAGATGATTTCCTCTGGTTTCATTTGCAGTGTCGAGGTCTTCGCCTATCATAATTAAGCCCGATTTATCTGCAACGCTCTGGTCAAAAACTGTGAAAATGTAATAAGTCCCCGAATATGGTGCAACAAAGTGGTTTAAAGTTGTTAAAGCATCTACTGTGTCTGTTGTGTCATACGTTAAGTCGATCGCTTTTCCAGAGCTATCATAAATCACAATGCCGTCAGGTGTGTAATGGCTTCCAGCAATAAAATCGTAAGTTGCCCCTGCTTTACCTTGAAATGAAAATAAAGTGATTTGTTCGGCGGAATCCTTGTACTTAGCTATTGAGTTTTCATAACCATAAGGGTTACTTGTATCTGGGTCGAATGTAAGTGATATTGCCAATAACAATCTATCAGGTGGTAGGCTAGGCGTGGTGGAATCAATGTCGCTAGAATTAAGTGCCATTTTATAAATCTCAGGTAAGTATTTAGAATACTCACTATACAATTTTAACGATGAAAAAGGCAAAGAAATTGCGTTGTTAAAACGGATTATTGAATTGATGGAAGCGAAAACAGACGTGGCAAATCAAGAATGGAAAAAGGCTGGCGAAAACCAGCCTTTTTTGTTTGTGCTAGAATTTTGGTTTTAATTTTTGAGGAAGGTTGAATTATGTATGCAGAAAAACTAAAACAATTTGAAAACGCCGAAAATTTAGGCGGCAAAGCGTGGCAACACGCAGTGAATTGTGATTTATTAGAACAAGCAAAATTTCGAGATTGCTCAATGCACTGTTTTCATTATCAACAACTGTTTGAATTATTGTTAAAGCATATTCTTGAAACTCGTAGCGAATTTGGTGCATATCCATTGATTCATAAGCTGGATAGATTGCTCAAACAAGCCGTAAAGGAAACGGATTTAAAAGCTGATGCGACAAAGTATCACGACGCGCTAATTGCTTTAACCATGTGTGCTGAAGCATACCGCTATAACTTTTTACTGAATTGTGAATCCTACAAAGAAACGGTAAAACATCTTGATCCGTTACTTGACGAACTAGCAGAATTTGTCAAAAGCTAACAAAAGTGAATTCACAAAAAAGGCTGGCAAAAATCAGCCTTTTTTGTTTGTGCTAGAATTTTGATTTTGAATTTCGCAGTGGAGTTAATAATCATGTACGCAGAAAAACTAAAACAATTTCAAAACGCTGAAAATTTAGGTGGTAAAGCGTGGCAACACGCAGCGGCTATTGATGTCATTGAAAAATTAAATTTTAAAGATTGCTCAATGCACTGCTTTCATTATCAGCAATTGTTTGAGCTTTTGTTTAAGCATTTACTTGAAACTAAAACAAAATATGGGGCATATCCGCATACGCATAAGTTAGGGCGTTTGCTTTCACAACTGGTAGACGATACGCAATTTAAAACAGATTTAAAAAGCTACGAACCGCATTTAGTTTCAATTACGGTTTGTGCTGAAGCATATCGCTATAATTTTTTGATTGATTGCAATGCCTATCACAATGATATTGAAGCATTAAATCCGTTGCTTAACGAACTAGCAGAATTTGCCAATAGCTAACGGCTGTCTTAAAAGCCGCGCGGGAAATTTTTATTCGCAGTGCGTTGGTTGAACGCGAAAATAAGCAATTTTTGTTTTTGACCAAAGAAGATTTAACTCGCGAAAAAGGCGAGGAATATGTCAACGAGTGGGATTTTCCTGACCATAAAAAAGTCGGTAATCTCACGATTGCGTTGCAATACCGTTTTGAACCTAGTACAGCAAACTTCAAAATAGCGGGATAATAGAAGATGTCATCCACACATA
>JBAXMT010000334.1:0-2597 GCA_037134135.1 Methylococcaceae bacterium
GCAACGGCGACAAATGCGCGTAACGCTGCACCATTTCTGATTCACTCCACCCGCCCAATTCTTGCAAAGCGTGTAACGGCGTTCCGTTTTGAATATGCCAGCTCGCCCAAGTGTGACGCAAATCATGCCAGCGAAAATTCTCAATTTCAGCGCGTTTTAACGCTTTATGCCAAGCGTGATTATTTGCCCGTCCAACAGGTTCGCCTTTGTAAGTGAAAACAAACGTTTCGTTTTTGCCCATTTGTTCACGAAGTACCGCCAACGCTTGGTCATTTAACGGCACAGTAATCGCTTTTTTGGCTTTCGCTTGGTCGGCATGAATCCACGCACAGCGACGGGTCAAATCCACCTGCGACCATTCCAACTGCGTCACGTTACTTTCACGCAACCCCGTTGCCAACGTGAAACGCATCATCGCCGCTAAATGCTCGGGCAATTCGGCAATCAGTCGCCGTGCTTCTTCCTGCTTTAACCAACGCACACGCCGCTCGGCTTCTGGCAATAAACGAATGTGCGGGGCTTTGTCGAGCCATTCCCATTCCTTCACCGCACGATTTAAAATCGCTCTCAACACTGCCAGCACTCGATTAACCGTCGCATTCGCTACGCCTGTCGCTAATTTGGCTTGTTTGATTTCTTCGATTTTCGTTTTACTGATTGCCGTCAGCTCAAAATTGAACAAATACGAATGTAACCAAATCAAATGCTTTTTATCGTCGCCAATACTGCGTTTGTGTGATTGCTCTTGCAACCAGCGCGTCACCGCTTCCTGCCAAATGTAACGTGGTTTATCGCCTAAGTTGCCAATACGCCACGCTTCGGATTTCATGTGGTCGTGCAATTGTTGAGCTTCGTGTTTTATTTTAGTCCCAGCAGATTGTTGTATTCGTCTGCCGTCTGGCGTGGTGAATTTGATCCACCACGTTTCTTTGCGCTTGTAGATTGACATTTTCTGTCCTCGTGAGTGTGTTTGAAGCCATCAATCACGCGCAATTCTCGCCCGTGTGAAGCATAGCTATTGCTTACCCAATCGGCAAGGTGTTCGAGTATGAAAACCCACCGTTTGCCCGTTTTTCGACTGGGAACTTTTCCCGCTTTGGCGTGACGACGCAAAACTTCGGCGTTCATTTTTAAAAATGCGGCGGCTTCGATTAGGTCAAGTGATTGCATGAGTAAATCCAAAAAGGTCGTGATTGAAGGAACGAGCGCGAATAAAAAACGTGATGCGTCGGTGCAGTTTTTGAAAGGGGCGGTCGTGATTGATGTGACATTTTTGGCAAAGTGCGGCTAAATTTCGCGGGTCGTTGTTCTCTGGCATTTGGTCAAGGTGTGCGACGGATAAAACGATTTTTGCGTGATTTCGCACGGTTCGATCTTGAACGCCACAAAATTCACAACGATTTTCAGCGCGTTGCAAAATGGCTTCTCGAATCTGTAACCAGTGTTTGCGTTTTGGGTAACGGTGTTTATTTTCGGGTTTGATTGGCATTTGTTTGTCCTCGTGAGTGGTGCGCGTCCTTGCGCTGGGTGTTTCAATTCAAATTATTGGCAATGCCGAGCATTAACTGTGCAGCTTGTGCGGTGGTTTCGGTATCGATGCAGCAATAAATCAAAATCGGTGCAAATTCCCCGCGTTCAAATGCGGCTGGTACTTCTGCCCCACTCATGGCTTGTTTAGGTCGTTCGATGTTGAGAATGTCCGCTAACGTGTCAAGTGAAATCATCAACGTGTCGCGGTGTTCCATCGTGTAAGCCTTTGCTAATTTCATGGTGTCGATGATGTCATTACCAACTTCCCCGCGAAGTTGCGGCAACAAAAACATCGGTAATTTCAAACGGTGACGAATGAAAGCGTTGCGGATTTTTGGCAAATCGAAGCCGATTAAATTGTGTCCTGCAATCACGGTGTCGGTGGTGATTGTTGAATCCGCCCATTGTCTGAACGCAACCAACATTCCCCGCTCGTTTTCGTGGTCGCTGACCGTCCAATTGATTTTTAAATCGGTGTCGCCCATTGAATGAAAAATGGTGCTGGTGTTGTCGGTTCGACAAGCAATGCACAGAATCGGGCTGGCATCTAACAACGCCGCTTTGTCGCGTTTCTTTTCTGCCATTTCAGCGCGTTTGTTTTCGACGGTTTCAGGTTTCCAGTTTTTGGGTGCTTTCCAATTATCAACAGCGTTTTCAACCGCTTCACTTGGCGCGTTGCCTGTTTCGATGTCAAGTGCGACGAATTTTGCAGGCGTTAAAAGTTGAAACACTTTGGCTTGATTAAACATTTTTTATCTCCGATTGTGGCGCGTCCTTGCGCCGATTGATTACCAGCGTTTTTTGTAGCCGCTGTTGTTGTTTGAATTTCCCCAGTTGTTGCCGCTTTCTTTTTGTTGCCAAGCATCAACGGGCAAACCTAAATTAACCATCGTTTCAATTGCTGACATTAACGCGGTGGGCGTTTGTGCGTGTTCAGCTCCGAGCCAAAATGTGCATCTAACTTTTCCTGCGGGTGTTTGAATGCTGACGGGTACGCCCACGCCTTGAATGTTTAAAGTGGTGGATTGTGGCGCGGGTTGTGACCACGCGCTTGTTGGTGCAGCGGG
>JBAXMT010000335.1:0-2579 GCA_037134135.1 Methylococcaceae bacterium
CGGTGAAAAATCACAAGCAGCGTTCATGCGTATGCGTACTATTCACTGGTTTGACATGAATTGGTCAAAAGAAGAAGTGAAAGTTAACGATACAATGACACTTTCTGGTAAATTCTTTGTTTTTCAAGGTTGGCCAGAAACTGTTGATAAACCAGAAGTTGCTTTCTTAAACGTTGGTGAGCCTGGTGCTGTGTTCATTCGTCAAGGTTCTTGGATTGGTGGTCAATTAGTGCCACGTTCAGTATCTTTAGAATTGGGCGAAACCTACGAATTCAAAGTATTGTTGAAAGCACGTCGTCCAGGTGACTGGCACGTTCATGCGATGATGAACGTTCAAGGCGGTGGTCCAATTATTGGTCCTGGTAAATGGACAACCATTACTGGATCTATGAGAGACTTCGTTAACCCTGTTACTACTTTGACAGGTGAAACTCTTGATCTTGAAACTTACAACTTAGAAAACACTTACTTCTGGCACGCTTTATGGTATGCCTTAGGTTTGGCGTGGTTGGCTTACTGGATTCGTAAACCAATGTTCATTCCGCGTTCAATCGCGATTGAATCAGGTAAAGCGAATACTTTGATTACAGCCACCGACAGAAAAGTTGGTATGGCGTTTGTAGCTGGTACTATTGCAATCGTTGCAACAGCTATGACATCAACAAATGAAAAATACCCAATTACAACACCATTACAAGCTGGTTTGTTACGTGGTATGAAACCATTTGAAATGCCGGCTAAAACTGTTACTGTTAAAGTTGAAGACGCAACATACCGTGTACCAGGTCGTGCTATGCAAATGACCTTGAAAATCACTAACAATGGCGATTCTGCCGTTCGTTTAGGTGAATTCAACACTGCTTCTGTTCGTTTCTTAGACTCAGCGGTATTGGAAGATACAACTAGCTATCCAGATGACTTATTGGCTGAAGATGGTTTAACTGTTAGCGATAACAGTCCATTAGCTCCAGGTCAAACAAGAACTGTTCAAGTTACTGCGTCTGACGCGGCTTGGGAAGTTTACCGTTTAGCAGATTTGATTTATGATCCAGACAGCCGTTTTGCTGGTTTGTTGTTCTTCTTTGATGAAGCTGGTAAACGTCAAATGATTACTGTGGATGCACCGTTAATTCCTGTATTCATCTAATCGTTTAGCGCAAGCTATCTGAAAAGACAAAACCCCCATTGTTTTAAAACAGTGGGGGTTTTTTTGTTGAGTTTAGTAGATAATTCAAACACAAAATAGTGTGAAACCATAACATATTGTAATAGTATTATATTCTCGTGATTATTGAATGGCTTAAATCAATACACTAAGATTAGTCCAATCTGCTTTGCGCTATTTTCTGTAGGTATCATCCAAAATTCTATTATTACCAAGTAGTTTTTTTCAATTCACTTTAAAACCACATGACAAACATTCATTCAGACAAAATTTTAATTCTTGATTTCGGTTCACAGTACACGCAGTTAATTGCCCGTCGGATTCGTGAAATTGGCGTGTATTGCGAAATTTATTCGTGCGAATGCACCGATGCCGAAATTCAAAATTTCGCACCAAAGGGTATCATTTTATCGGGCGGTCCAGAAAGTGTCACTGAAGGCAATACGCCGCGTGCGCCACGCAGTGTTTTTGAGTTAGGCGTTCCTGTTTTAGGGATCTGCTACGGGATGCAAACGATGACCGAACAACTCGGTGGCAAAGTTGAAACCTCCAATCACCGCGAATTTGGTTACGCACAAATTCGAGCGCGTGGACATTCCAAATTATTGTCGGGTATCGAAGACCATCTTTCAGAAGAAGGTTTTAGCTTGCTGGATGTTTGGATGAGTCATGGCGACCGCGTTGTCGATTTACCTGAAGGCTTCAAACTGATTGCCAGTTCAGAAGGTGCGCCAATTGCAGGTATGGCTAACGAAGACAAAAATTTCTACGCGCTGCAATTTCATCCCGAAGTCACACACACCAAACAAGGCGGACAGATTTTGTCACGTTTTGCGTTAGAAATTTGTGGTTGTGCGGCGTTGTGGAATTCCAACAACATCATCGAGGATAGCATTAAAGCTGTTCGTGAAAAAGTCGGTAATGACGAAGTGATTTTAGGATTATCAGGTGGCGTAGATTCATCAGTGGTGGCTGCGTTATTACACAAAGCTATTGGCTCGCAACTTATCTGCGTTTTTGTAGATACGGGTTTATTGCGCTTGAATGAAGGCGACCAAGTGATGGCAATTTTTGCTGAAAATCTAGGCGTGAAAGTGATTCGTGTGAACGCCGAAGAACGTTATTTAATGGCATTAGCAGGCGAAAATGATCCAGAAAAAAAACGTAAAATTATTGGAAATTTGTTTATTGAAATTTTTGATGAAGAAGCTGCAAAATTAGCTAACGCAAAATGGCTCGCACAAGGCACGATTTATCCTGATGTGATTGAATCGGCGGGTGCGAAAAGTGGCAAAGCGCATTTAATCAAATCGCATCACAACGTTGGCGGCTTGCCTGAAAATATGACCTTGAAATTGGTTGAACCTTTGCGCGAATTATTCAAGGACGAAGTGCGGAAATTAGGCGTAGAACT
>JBAXMT010000336.1:0-2562 GCA_037134135.1 Methylococcaceae bacterium
CGCTGGTTATTGGCAGAATTAACGTATGCCTGTCCGCTGCAATGCCCGTATTGCTCGAATCCGCTCGATTATACGAAATACAAAAGTGAACTTAGCACCGACGATTGGAAACGTGTTTTAACCGAAGCGCGAAAAATGGGCGCGGTTCAACTCGGTTTTTCAGGTGGCGAGCCGCTGACTCGTCCTGATTTGGTGGAATTGGTGCAGCACGCCCGCGAATTGGGTTATTACTCAAATCTGATTACATCGGGTTATGGTTTGACGGAAGAAAAAATTGTTCAGCTCAAAACCGCTGGACTCGATCACATTCAAGTCAGTATTCAAGCCAGCTCGCAAGAATTAAACGATCACATTGCTGGGACAAAATCGTTTGAACACAAACAAGAGGTAGCGCGATTGGTGAAAAAACACGGTTATCCGATGGTGCTTTGCGTCGTGATTCATCGTGAAAATATTCATCAAATGCCCGAAATTTTGAAAATGGCAGAAGCGTTGGGTGCGGATTATTTGGAACTCGCCAATACGCAATACTACGGTTGGGCGCACATCAACAGAGATTTATTATTGCCGACCAAAGAGCAATTTGAAACTGCCGAAGCGATTGCTCAAGCCTTTAAAGAACAAGTCGCTGGCAAAATGAAAATTTATTACGTCGTGCCAGATTTTTACGAAGACCGCCCAAAAGCCTGTATGAATGGTTGGGCGACGACGTTTTTAACGATTGCGCCCGATGGCATGGCGTTACCGTGTCATTCCGCACGAGATTTGCCAAATTTTGAATGTCCAAATGTGAATGATTTTAGTGTGTCTGAAATTTGGAATAACTCGAAAGCATTTAATTTCTTTCGTGGTTTTGAATGGATGCAAGAGCCGTGTCGTAGTTGCGATGAAAAAGAAAAGGATTTCGGTGGATGTCGTTGCCAAGCCTATTTATTGACAGGCGATGCGAGTGCGACTGACCCAGTTTGCAGTAAATCGCCACAACATCACGTCATTGACGAATTGATTGCGACGGCGCGAAATTCGGCATTATCTAAAAATGAAAAGCCGCTTGTTTTTCGGAACAGTAAAAATGCACGAGGACATTCAGAATGAGCAAATACCGTCTTGTTGTCGGTATTTTCGCCACAGCGTTCACAACTATCGCGTTTGCCGACTATTCACTTTATGAAGGTGAACACGGTGCATTGTCTGCGGGTTTTCAAGTTCAAACCGCCTTGTTTGGTGACATCAACAATCAATCTGGCGGTTCTGCAAAAGCAAATTTAAGCGATTCTTTTTGGGAACTCAGCGCAAAACCACATTTAGAAGGTTCGCTAAATTTAATCCACGACAGCAAGTTATACGGCGGTTTTAGTTACGTTTATAGCAGCACTTTAGGGCATGATTTATCGGGTTACACACAAAAAGGTGTGGAAATGTATCAACAAGAAAGTGATTTTCTTGTTTCAGGAACTTACGATAATTACCGTTACGCAAACAAAACCGAAGATCTTTTTTTAGGTTGGAAATCAGGAAAATTACTTGATGAAGATGAAAAAATCACGGTCGATTTATCGGGCGGTAAACAAAATTTCAAATTAGGTTCAGGGTTTTTATTACATTACGGCGCAGACAATGGCGGTAATCATGGTGCGGGTTGGGTTAATCCTCGCACCGCGTTTAACAATACAATCATTGGACGTTTGAATGTTGACGACGTGAAATTTGAAGGCTTTTATTTAGAAACGCGCCCATTAAATCCTGCTGAAAAAAGAAATTATCAAGGCGGTAACATCGAATATGCGTATTCTGAAAATACCGTTTTTGGCTTGAGTTATATCAACACACGCAATACTCGCTTTTTACATGATGATGGTTCAATCGATTTACTCGGCAAACAAGCATTAGATAACGACACATTCAACGCCAGATTCGATTTTTCACCACTGGAAAACTTCACCATCAGCACTGAATATGCTTATCAAATCAATTCACTTAAAACCGCAACATCAGAATCAACCGACAAAACAAACAAACGCGCTTCTGGTGGTTTTGGTCAAATCGAATACAAACGCGAAGATTTATTTTGGCAACCCGCGATAAGTTATCGTTATGCGATTCAAGGCAATGGATTTGATGCCATGTCACCCGGTTTTACAACGTGGGGAACGTGGTTTCAAGGCGAAATCAATGGCGAATGGATACTTGATAATTCAAATTTAAGAACGCACGTCGGCAGATTGGTTTTAACACCTGAAGAAAGCGTGACACTGAATTTGATTTATTACAATTTCACCTTTGTAAATCCTTCTGCATTTGATTTAACGTCTGCGAATTACGGAAACGAAATGAATTTGTTAGCGGATTGGGAATTTAGCGAATCACTGAATTTTTCAGCGGGATTAGAAGCGTTTATTCCAAATGAAGGTGGCAAACAGTATTTAGGTGGCGATGCAAACAAAGTTTGGCTGCAAGGAATGTTATCTGCGTCATTTGAATTTTAATTCCGACATTTTTTCATGAAAAAAAATAAAAAAATAAAACCGCAAAAAAAATACACCGTTATCTCGATAACCTACT
>JBAXMT010000337.1:0-2546 GCA_037134135.1 Methylococcaceae bacterium
GCCGCATTGGAAATAGAAGCCGTTAAAAATGAATTAGTGGGGACGACATTATGAGGAAGTGGAATGGCTTTCCCCACAGAGTGAATATCGTCCGACAGAATACTTACAAGGTTGGATGTCATTTTGGTTTGAAGAATTAAAACGCTTAAAAGTCGCTAAACAATTTCAACATTTACGTTTGGCTTACATTCAACAGGTTTGGTCGAAAGATAAAGATTTGCAAAACGAGGGATTTCATCTTGATGATGTTGCAACTGAACAAGCATTAAAAACATTCTCAGAGAAAATAGAACCTTGTATAAACGTCAACCAATTGATGTTGGTTGAAGCGGCATTTACCAAACGTCTCTACAAAGTTGCTGCAACGTGTACTAAACAAAACAGTTTTGTGCGTAGTCGAGATAGCGATGACGACGCTAACGCTTTTTTGAATCACGGTAATTATTTGGCTTACGGTTTAGCCGCCACAACACTTTGGGTTTTGGGGATTCCACACGGATTTGCAGTGATGCACGGTAAAACACGGCAAAGATGCGATTGTTTTACCCACTGCGTTTGTTTGTGCGAAAGCCGAAATGAGTGAGCAAGAATTTCGACAACACTGTTTGCAAGCCTTTGCTAAACACAAAACGTTAGATTTCATGTTTGACGCAGTTAAGAAAATGAGTTTGGAAGGCGGCACGTTATGATGGTTACATTCGTTTTTATCGGAGCGCAAGGCGGCGAAATTAAAAGGCGTGAGCGATGAAGAACAAATTCAAAAAATCGAAGAAACTTTTCACCCAGAGAATTGGCTACTTGACGCAGCAAGACGCGCGGGGCAATTATCATTAGTGAGTCATCCGAGCAAATTTACTCACCCAAGTGCCAAAACAAGCTCAATTATTTCCCAAAGTGAACAGCGTGAAGATGGTTTTTTACGTTCAGGGAATGCGAATTCTGAATTGGATGTTTTTGGAAATGCCGCAGCAATGGATGTTTATAAATTTTTGTCGTTGATTTTGATAGATGGCAGAACTGTTTTAACGCATTTAGACGAAAACACCGAAACGATTCAACAGCAATTTAAACTTGTTTCAACGCCTTTCGATGAACTGCGCGACAATTTCTTAGCAATCAAACAAGATAAATCTTCAAAAGTTCGCACCAGCGGGCAAGTCAAACAAGTTTATTTTCCCGTGGCGGATGATTATCACCTGCTTTCTGTTTTAACGCCTTCGGGTTTGATGTTTGCGTTGAAAGAGAGAATTCAAAACATTCGTTTTTCAGAACAAACCAAATTGGCGCGTGAAGCTGAAAAAAATGGCGCGTTCAATGAACAGGGTTTTGATGAATTGTACAATTTAACAATTATGGGATTCGGTGGGACGAAGCCACAGAACATCAGCGTTTTAAATAATAAATTTCACGGTGAAACGTATTTATTACCGTGTATGCCTCCGCAATTTAAAGAACGTGATGTCGAGCCACCGCATTCTGACTTTTTCAAAAACAGCATTTACCCCCGCTTGTACAAGGATAGTTTTCAAGCATTTCATCGGTTGTTGATTGCAAAACACAATAACATCAACATCCGTGACGGGCGCGACAATGTGATTGGTTTTGTGATTGATAAAGTTATTGAACGTTCGTGGCAACTTCACCAACTGGATGCGGGTTGGTCGGAAAAAACCAGTTTACCCATGTATCAAAGAATTTGGCTCGATGACGCATTTTTAGACGAACGCGAAAAAACTGATGACTGGTTAAATCGTGTTATTAAAGAATTGGCGCATTGGTTTATCGATGGTTACAGAAAAGTGATGGGTAAAGACGCTGAGTTATTGGGTGATGAAGAATTGAGAGAAATTAGAACGCTCATTGAAGAAAATCAGGACGGTTTGTTATGAAAAGTATTTTGTTATTGCCGCACATTAAAATTCAAAATGCCAACGCGCTTTCAAGTCCTTACACGATTGGTTTCCCAGCGATGACGGCGTGGCTCGGTGCGGTTCATGCGTTACAGCGGAAATTGAATCAAGCGGATTTTGAAGAGTTGAAATTTAAAAGTGTTGGTGTGGCGTGCCATGATTTGAATTTACAAACCCACAAAGGGCGCGGCGATTATGTGCATTCTATTGTCAGCACGGGGAATCCACTGGATAAAGATGGCGGTCGTCCCGCGTTTATTGAAGAAGCTCGTTGTCATTTGGATGTTTCGTTGATTATTGAGGTTGAAAACCTGCCGTTTAATGATAGCGAATTGATTGACCAAGTTACAACGTGTTTGCAGCGTTTGAAAATTGCCAGCGGTGATATTTTAAGTTGCGGCAAAATTGAATTACTAACTATTCATGATGAAGTTACCCATCGTGCATTGATGCGAAAGTTGATGCCTAGTTATTTTTTGATTGAACGACGCGAATTGATGATTGAAGCAAGCCCCTCGCTTCGCTCTCCCCCCCGCCCCCCTTCAAAGGGGGGAAAGCAAGATGCGATTGATACGTTGCTCGATTATTTAACGATTCAACATCGGTGCGTTGAAAATGAAGATGGCAGCATTGAAT
>JBAXMT010000338.1:0-2545 GCA_037134135.1 Methylococcaceae bacterium
TCCCCACCCAAGCCTATCAGCTCTGGGTGGGGAATTTCGCACGGTCAGTTAAATTCTGATCAACATCCGAGAGCATTTCAATTGGTTCAATATAGATATAGCCAACGGATTTATTGGATACAATCAGAGGCAACACTTGTGAGCTATTTCGCAACATAGAAGAAGAATCATCAGATAGAATGGCATTGAGGCATTGCTGGTGAATCTCTTCAAAATGTTGACTTTTTACAAATTTTTCTGTGGAAGCTAGAATTTGTGATTTATTATTATCCAGCATTATAATCACGCCTTCTAATGATCCGATGTGACTTAAATTTGAAAGCCGACAAAGCCCAATCATTTGCGTAAGCATCCCATTAAAAAAATTCAATAACGGCGCGTGTCCTAATTTATAAATGGCAGGTGTTGCGAGTAAAACCCGCTCTAAACCACGTCGATTTGCGTCAATAGTTTGCAAATCACGAAAGGCTTTTAATGCTGAACGCACTGTTGTGTAAAGTCGAACAGCAGTTAATTCGGTTTTATCTTTGTAATCGTCAATATCATAATTATCAATGACATAACGCTCTGGAGCTAAACCAGGTTGCCCTGTTCGAATCACAATACGAATCATGATGTTTTTTAATTCTTGGCGAATATATTCGACTAATTTTAAGCCCGCGTCATCGGTTTCCATGACTATATCAATCAACGCTAAAGCAATATCATCATGAGTTTTCAATAATTCAATCGCTTCAGTAGCCGAACTGGCTTCAATGAATTCAAGCGTTTGGTTAGCAAAACTAAAATCACGCAAACTAATCCGTGTCAATATGCGAATATCAGGCTCATCATCAACAATTAACACTTTCCATTTGTAATGCGACACCTTGAAATGCGACGATGAGGGTAAATCAGTCGTCGATGATGTGTCGGTATTTCGGATGATTTTCATAATAGCATGGTGTTATAAGGTGCCGTTTCAATTGGGCATTCAATATAAAACCTAACACCTATATTGGGCGCGGAAGTAATTTGAATGGTACCCGCCATCTGTTGGGTTACGATATTATAAATTACATACAAACCTAATCCTGAACCTCCTTTACCTCGACTTGTGGTAAAAAATGGTTCAAAAGCCTGTTGTTTAACGTATTCATTCATTCCAATACCGTTATCTTGATAGTCAATAATTAAACGTTTTTCACTCGATTGCGAAACGTTGATTTTGATATTACCAGCTCGATTGCCATTGTCGAAGCCATGACTGATGCTGTTGGTAATTAAATTGGTTAAGATTTGTTCTAATAAACCAGGAGTACCGTAAAGTTTTAGTTGTTCTGGGCAATTTATTTCAACATTGATTGCCGTGCGTTTTAATGAATTGTGCAATGTAGTTAAAACATCTTGAATTAACTCAGCGGGTTGATATTCCCGTTTTTGTTGTGAACTACGATCAATTGATGTGCGTTTAAAACGCTGTACTAAATCCGCTGCTCGCCGCAAATTCGCTAACGCCAAATAATGACCTTCGCTTAAATAGTCCAGTTGTTGAGTTAGTTCTTGTTCAGTCACTTCTTCTTTCGCCAGCAAGGATTTTATCGTTGCAATTGTTTCGTCATCGTGACTAATTGCGCCAACTGCTATGCCGACTGGCGTGTTAATTTCATGAGCAAAACCCGAAACTAACCGCCCTAAAGATGCCATTTTTTCATTTTCAACTAATTCATTACGGGTAGCTTTTAGCGTTTCGATATTGTCGTTTAATGCTCGCCATCGCTTTGCCAATAATTCAATCAAGCCCCAACTGATAATAATTAGCAGACTGTAAGAAACGATGTGACTAATTACGCTAGCAACCATTTCGTAGTGCATTGATTTGTCGATGGAGTTCATCTGCAAACTTACGCTGATACCACCACGGACATCGCCGAGTTTATAACCTTGTTTGGCATGACATGTCAGGCAGCTGTCTGTCACCATCAATGGTGACATATAACGCAAATAACGTTGTCCATTTTCAACTTCCACACTAGCAATTTCTTGTTGCCCTGTTTCGAATTTTTTTAACGCTTCTGTTTCCCAAGTATCCGCAAGGTTTTGGGGGCGAATGGGATTAAGGCTAGTAATGTGTAAACGAAGATGTAATTTAGGATCAGTTGCGACTAATTCTGCAATTTGGCGTGTCATGTAAGCGGGATTTAATAAGACTAATTTTTCTTTTTCTACTGTTTCAATAACCCGTCGCGGATTTTCAAGATACTCGTTAACAGGTGTATTTTCATTCTCAAAAACATACACGCCACCATGATTGGCATTCTATTGGCGCGTTAAAACAATTATATGAAAAATGTTGCGTGCGCCTTCCATAGCGACTTCCAAATTGTGTTTTTTTACACCATCTATTTGTATAATCAACGAAGTCGCCATTAACAATGTAATTACCAAAATCATCAATGGCAACACGCGCTGGCGCAGATGTTTATCAATGCTGAGTTTCGATTTCATAACAACTAATTTCCATTTGTTAATCGTTTTAATTTTTTCTAAGCTGCCTGTGCGGCAG
>JBAXMT010000339.1:0-2541 GCA_037134135.1 Methylococcaceae bacterium
GATTGACGCATATCCGAATGCAGTTGTTATTGGATTGACTGCAACACCCGTGCGTCTTGACGGGCGTGGTTTAGGAGAAATCTACAGCGACATTGTTGAAGTCGTACCGATGACGCAGTTAATCGCAGAAGGACATTTAATGAAACCGCGAGTATTTGCGCCTTTTATGCCCGATATGAAGAGCGTGCGGACAGTAAAAGGTGATTACGATGCCACGCAAACCTCTGCCATTATGGATAACAAGAAAATTACTGGCGACATTGTTAAACACTGGAAAAGTAACGCTCGTAATCATAAAACCATCGTCTTTGCGTCGTCAGTTGCACATTCAAAAAATATCGTGACCGCATTTACGGAAGCAGGGATTTCAGCGCGTCATTTGGATGCTACAACATCGGCATCTGAAAGGGATAAAACGTTAGCTGAATGGCGAGCAGGCAAATTTCATGTCTTATCAAACATGGGTTTATTTGTCGAAGGATTAGACGTTCCAGACGCGAGCTGCTGTGTGTTGGCAAGACCTACCAAGTCGGTGACAATTTACTTGCAAGCGGTTGGGCGAATCATGCGTCCTGCGCCAAATAAAACCGAGTGTATTATTCTTGACCATGCAGGTTTAACGTATGAACATAATTTGGTTGATGCACCGCGAAAATGGTCGTTACATGGACGAATTAAGAAAGGAAAAGGAATTGCACCAATAATGCCCGTTTATGTCTGTGAGGCTTGTTCTTGTGCTTATTCTCGAATGGAACATCCCAATGCTTGTCCTGAATGCGGGTTGATAACATTGCAGCCGTTACCACAAGTGAATGCAAGTGGTGAACTGGTTGAACTTACCGCAGAAAAGTTGGCGTGGCTGAAAGAAAAAGAGAAGAAGAAATCTATTGCTGAATTTAAAGCAGCTAAAACACTTGAACAACTGATTGAATTAGGTAAACAGCGCGGCTACAAACCTGGATGGGCATACAAGATAGATGCGGATCGTAAGGAATGGAAAGAGAAAAACGGCACCACACTCAACAGATTTGCCAAGAAGCCTAACAAAAACTGAGATGACGATGAATTTTCTAGCACCTACCGATACAAAACACGTCAAGCTAATGGCAGATAGCTTCCAGCGATTACTTGGATATGCAATTACTGAATCCGTTGAAAATGAAGATTTGTACAATGCACCATTTGCGTTGTTGTCGCATAACGCGGAAGCAGACCCGATATTTAATTACGCCAACGCTCAAGCATTAGCACTGTTTGAGCTTAATTGGGATGAATTGACACATTTGCCATCACGATTATCAGCGGAACCTGTTAATCAGGAGGAAAGAGCAAGATTACTGGCTCAAGTTACAACATACGGTTTTATTGACAACTATGAAGGCGTTCGTATCTCCAAAACAGGTAAACGATTCAAAATTAGCAATGCGATTGTCTGGAATTTGGTGGATGACGATGGAATTTATCAAGGTCAGGCAGCGTGTTTTTCTGATTGGCAATTTTTGTGAAATCTATGACCAATTCAACGTTTAAGCCAGCATGGTGGTTAAAAAATCGTCATCTACAAACGCTTTTTCCCTCGCTGTGTCGTCGTGTTCCATTACCAGAATTGCATCGAGAACGAATTGTTACTTCAGACGGTGATTTTTTGGATATTGATTGGTGTGGTGATAATACAGATAGTCCGCTAGTGATTTTGCTGCATGGTTTGTCGGGTAGCTCAAACTCTGGCTACATTAAGGGTTTACA
The DNA here is from genome assembly GCA_037134135.1 of Methylococcaceae bacterium. GTDB lineage: Bacteria > Pseudomonadota > Gammaproteobacteria > Methylococcales > Methylomonadaceae > UBA10906. Next base: position 1,747 of record JBAXMT010000339.1, read on the forward strand.
ACGCGCATTACAAAAAAATAATTTGCGTAGTGTGACGTTGAATTTCCGAGGCTGTAGTGGTGAATACAATAACACTTCACGTTGTTATCATTCGGGAGAAACTAATGACCTCGACTTTTTATATCGCACGTTACGCGAACGAGAACCTAATACGCATTTTTCAATAGTCGGATTTTCTTTGGGTGCAAATGTGTTGTTGAAATGGTTGGGTGAAAGAGGCAATTCGGTAAGTTTATCTTCAGCTGTAGCGGTTTCTACACCTTTTGTTTTGGGTATTTGTGCAACGACATTGGATAAAGGGTTTTCAAGATTGTATCGTGCAAATTTGCTGAGAGAGCTAAAAAAATACATGAATGACAAATGGCTGCATTTGGAAATACATAGAAATTCTTTTGAAGCAGAGAAAATCAAGCAATGTGGCGATTTGTCAAAAATTAAGTCTTTTTGGGAATATGATAATCAGGTTGTGGCAAAATTGTACGGTTTTAAAAATGCTCATGACTATTATGCTCAATCAAGTTCAAGACAATTTTTAAAAAAAATAACTGTACCAACATTGTTAATTCAAGCCAAAGACGACCCGTTCATGACAACTGATGTTATACCGAATACAAATGAATTGGCTTCATGTGTTAAGTTAGAACTCACGCAAAATGGCGGTCATGTTGGATTTATTACAGGTAAAAATCCATTTCGCCCCGTTTATTGGTTAGAACAAAGAATAGTGACGTTTTTGATAAAAAACTATTTATCGTGAATTTAATTTTCGATAAATGTTACAAGATTTATCATGTG
>JBAXMT010000340.1:0-2540 GCA_037134135.1 Methylococcaceae bacterium
GGGATTTTGTGGCTAAAAGGGTTGTACAGGAGCAAGTCATTATATTGCATGCCGGACATGGTGCGGAAGCGCTGGATTTCGCTTTCGTAGAAAACCCAGACCTCATCATTCTCGATATCCAAATGCCCGGTATGGACGGCCTTGAAGTTCTCGCCCGCCTAAAAGAGAACGAGAAGACAGCCAAAATCCCAGTCCTAATGCTATCCAGTATGGACGACCCTGAAAACATTAAAAAGTCCATCGAGCTCGGCGCCGCAGTCTTCCTCGTCAAAGCCAACGAAACTCCAGCCTCAATTGTAGAAAAAATTCGAATTACTTTAGCAAAAAGCGGCGAGTCGCATTCTGCACATAAATAATCACGGCACAGAAACAGAATATGAAGGCTTGATTAGTGCTTCTGTATAATGTTGCAGTGCTTATTTGCGCGTTGCTTCACATACCGTCCGTTCTGATGTATACTTTATGTTAGAAGGGCTGTCCTCTGGGGGGGTGCATGATGGCGTTTAGGCGCATTAAGAAGAAGCTCTTGCGTCGGGTTGATCTCGACGTCAGGCAATGTGTGCGAAAGGGGACACATCGACCGACGGTTGGTGTAGTGTTGGAACATGCTGAAACTGGGCGCATTCTCATTGTGAACGGTAAAAACTCCTCCGTGGATGGTTCGAGTAATCCTGGGATCATTAAAGGTGGAGTGCAGAAAAGGGAGCGCGTTCTTGTGGCTGCGGCACGAGAAATTTTTGAGGAGCTCGGTATATCTAAAGTGGTCTTCAAAAGATATTGCGGGTCATATAGCGTAACTTCGCTCAAACAAAAGGACGGCTTTTTAAAAAAACGCTATTTCGTATTCCATGCGGTATATACTGGGCCGGCAGACATTGCGTGCAATCTGGAAGAGTTGTCCGGCTACAGTTGGGTTGAGTTTGATGACGTGGTGGCCACTTTGGAGGTCTTGAGGGAAACGAGGTTCGAAAAATACGAGGTATTGATAAGCATTTTCGCGGCATTTCGCAGTAAAAAGCGCTTAAGTAATGCCACCGCCCCATCTGCATAATTAAGATGGGGCGTTTTTTGTATTCTAGCCTAGCCCAAAACCCAAACATTGGTTTGAAAAACACAACAACAAACATTCATAATCACCACCCACAACAACCAAAGCCACAACTAACTCTATTTTTGAAGAGATTGTTGTTGGCATCTTGTACCGTGTTCGCGGCTCAAGGAATAAACGAGTCAGCGCACCCTTACTCCAAGTAGTTGTTATGAACTTAGTATACTTTCTTCCTGGTTACTCAGGTAAAACAATGACATAATAGGTGTGTAGTAGTTGATGGTTGGTTGTTTTGTACTCTATGCTTTCACCCTCCTTTTGGAAAAAATATTTTGAGGTATACGATTACCTTAATGAACTGATCCCGTATCAGGAGTTGCTTGATACGATTTGCACGGAGGCACGAATCAAAAATGATGATCGTGTGCTGGATGTTGGTTCTGGTACTGGTAATTTGTCAGTTAGGTTGGAACGAGTCGGAGCAATAGTTGTTGGTATTGATTATTCTGCTGAGGGTCTGGAACTTCACCATCAAAAGTCACCAGCCTCGGAATTGATTCTTGTTGATGTATCTAAGCCACTCCCATTCCCAGACAGCTCTTTTGATGTGGTTGTGTCCAATAATGTGCTCTACGCAATTTCACGAAACAAGAGGGCTGGTGTGTTTAGGGAGATGTACAGAGTGCTCAAGCCCTGCGGTCGAATTGTCGTTTCTAATATTATTGAAGGGTTTAGTCCTAGTTCTATTTATCTTGGGCACATTAGTGCTTATTGGCGTACTCATGGGATAATAAAGACGTTGGTAAAAGTCTTTGGGCTTATTATTCCAACCATTAAAATCTTTTACTATAATGCTCGTATTCGGCTGGAACATCATCATGGTGCATATGATTTTTTCCAAGCTGGAGAGCAGGCGCAGGCGTTAGTGGATGCTGAGTTTAAGAATGTATCAGGCGACATCTTTGCTTATAATAAGCAAGCTATCTTAAATTCCGCCATAAAATGAGAAACTTATTATTCTGTTGAATGATTAGGACATATTTCAGTTACTATGAATATTTATCGCGAGTTAAAAATTAAAAGCGGGCACAGAGAACGTGTTGTTTCTTTTGGTGAAGCATCAACGCCCGAGGAATTGGAGGAAATGTTTAGGTTGCGTTTCTCAGTGTATTCTAGTCTTGGTTATATTAACGAAGAGAAGTATCCTGATGGATTAGAAAAAGATAGTTTGGATGTTCCTGAAAAATCTAAATATTTTATTGCTAAGATTGATGGTTGTGTAATTGGCTGTATCCGTCTTATTACAATACACCCTCTCCCAACGCAAATATGTTTTGAATTTAAGGAGCCGGCTGTCTTGGAATCAGTCCGCCCTGATGAGCGCTACGAGTTGGGCAGATTTATTATTATCCCACCGGGTAAAGATAAAGAAGACTATCTGCCACGCGGGCTCGTGATGCTCTTTTTGTTTGATACGGCGTGCTCTTATTGT
>JBAXMT010000341.1:0-2531 GCA_037134135.1 Methylococcaceae bacterium
TCACAATTTCATCAACAGAAGCCTTAGCCTGTTGTGCAATTGAACGAACTTGTGTGTCTAAATTTGCATTAAGTGTAATTGTCGTCATTTCTGTAGTCTCCAATATTCAGCCCAAATTCTACCACAGCCCCACCACAAAAAAGCCCACTCTCCAGTTCAACACCAAAGAGCGGGCTTTCTTTTTTCACAACCCCCGCCTTCTCTCGTCGGCGGGGGTTGTGTATGGCATCAAGCAAAGCAGGTCAAACAACCACCCGCTTTACATAAATTGTTTTGCAAAATGGGTAATTGCCAAACCTAGCAATGCGCCCACCATCCATTTCAACAGATTTAAATCTGCTTTCAATGGAGCAAGCTCAATTTGTAAGTCTTTCTTCGTGACTAACTCAGATTCGGTAATCGCCGCCTGTAACGCCTCAATCAACGATTCAGCTTGTTTTTCTTCAAATCCAGAATCTTTTAATTTACGAACAAACTTGTGTGTATCAAACGTAACAGCCGCCATAAAATTTACTCCCGTTTTATATTTTTAAAATCATTTCAAAAAAGCCCACTCTCCAGTTCAACACCAAAGAGCGGGCTTTCTTTTTTCACAGTTTTAAGCAAGCTCCAACATCGACGGCTCTGGTATTTCAAAACCTTTAAATTCCAATGCTTTCATTGTTGAAATAAGCGCGTCACGCCCATTTTTAATCGCTTCGTTTATGGTTTCGCCATCCGAAATACATTCTGAAAAATCTGGATACGAAATCAAAAAACCCCCACCGTTCTCTCTCGAAAGCGGATAAATTTCAAAATGATAATCGTCTGGATTAAACATAACTCAACTCTCTTAAAATAAGTGCTACGAATTTTTTAATATAAATCGGTTTAATTGGGCGATGCGCTGGAACAGATAACGTTCTGCCATCCTCGGTAATGAAAACACAATGACTACCACCATCATGTCGCCAATCAACACCATTTTGTTTTGCTACAGTTTGCAATTGAGAAATTTCCCAGTCATTTGGATTATTTTTCATTGCGTTTAATAATTTAACGGATTTACTCATACATTTTCAATTCTCCGTGTCATATTTTCATTCATTTCAAAAAAGCCCACTCTCCAGTTCAACACCAAAGAGCGGGCTTTCTTTTTTCACAACCCCCGCCTTCTCTCGTCGGCGGGTTTTGTTGATATTATCAAGCAAAGCAGGTCAAAACACTATCTGTTTTACTTTCTCATACAAGGTTTCGGGCGCAATATCCGCTCCGTTTTCCCATGCAATCGTTCCACCGTCAATCATCGCAGATTGAAACAAAGTCAAATCACACAACGGTTTGAAAATGTCCCATTTTTTAATATATTCTGAAAAATCAACCTCACCACCACTTTCATCGTCAAAAACAATTTTAAAAACATAATCCCGTTGATATTGAATTTCGATAACCTTATTAAAATTCCACATAAAAAAAACACCTCAATTTAATGGTTCTATTTTCAAAATTTCTTTTCCGTCTTGCGCTAACTGCCAATCTTTTTCGAGTTCAACTGCGTGCAAATCAATCCACTCGCGCACCAATTTTGTGGCGGTTCTTGAATTCAACGAACCTTTGAGAATGTTGCCATCAAAATCAAACAACGCATCATTGCCTTGATATTCGGCGTGAAAGTGCGGCGGATTATGTTCACTGTGGAACATCCTAATGATAATTCCAAAAAATCTCGAAATAATTGGCATAAAAACTCCCCAAAATAAATTTATAAAAAAACCGCCTTACCTCAACAAGATAAGACGGTTCTTTTTTCACAACCCCCGCCTTCTCTCGTCGGCGGGTTCTTGTTTATGGTATCAAGCAACAGCAGCCTGTCCGAAATTTGTTTGAGACATCGATAACGAATCGACTTGAGCCTCAAATCGATTCCGAAAATCCTTTTTTAAAACCAACTCATTCGGCAATGGTAAAAAATCCTTCACCACTTTAACCTTAACGTCATCACCCAAAAAATCATCACTGTAAATTATTTTCTTTTTCATAAATTTTCTTCCCCTTTCGCCAATAACCCGCACCAATAATACGAATACGATTGTGACGATAAGTAAATCGAACCGTCAAAATACTCGAACCATCTTTGTTTTTACCCAAACAATAAAATCGCGGCTCAACTAAACATGTTCCATCACTTTCATAATTCCCGCCATTAACGCTATTGATGCACCTAACATTGCACCCAGTTTAATCGTCATTCGATATTCTGTTGCTTGCATTTCTGCGCGTATCGACTGCATTTCAGCCTTTAACGTCAATTCTAATTCTTTTAAATCCCCTTTCGTCACCGTTTCCGTTTCGTCTTGAACATTACGAAACGCTTTCGCCATTCCCTCGGCTTGTTTTTGTTCAAATCCAGACTCCGTTAACGTTTGTACAAATTGTAATGTATCAAACATAATCGCTGCCATAAAATTTACTCCCGTTTTATATTTTTAAATTCATTCAAAAAAGCCCACTCTCCAGTTCAACACCAAAGAGCGGGCTTTCTTTTTTCACAA
>JBAXMT010000342.1:0-2524 GCA_037134135.1 Methylococcaceae bacterium
CGCATTTTATTTTTGGAACTTTGTTCGGGCTTTTTAGCTCTTAATTCGCATTAAAATATAAAAAGCTCCGATTGCTTCATTTACCCATAAAATGTAGACTATAAGTCTAAAAATAATTAAGTGAAAATAAATGAAAGCAATTAGCCTTTTTTCTTGCGGTGGTATTGGTGACTTAGCGGTTAGTCACGCAGGTTTTGATATTTTGGTTGCAAATGAATTACTCGAAGACCGCGCCGAAGTATTCAAACACAATCACCCAACCACACAAATGATTGTTGGCGACATTTGGGATAAAAAATACGAAATCATCAACACGACGAAAAACTTACTCAACGGGCAAAAATTGGATTTAGTTTTTGCAACGCCGCCGTGTCAAGGTATGTCTAAAAACGGTCGTGGTTATTTGCTTAACGCCATGCGTAAAGGTCTTAAAAGTACGATAGACCCCAGAAATCAACTCATCATTCCAACCATTGAATTTTTTTTGCAGTGCGGCGCAGATACTTTGGTAATGGAAAATGTCCCCGAAATGGAAAACACCTACATTCCAAATCCTGATAAAGATGGCGAATTCATTAAAATTCTCGATTTTATTAAAGGTTCGCTGAGTAATGCTTTCGTTAGCTCTGTTCAAGTTATTGAATTTGCCGATTACGGCGTGCCGCAAAATCGCCAACGTTTGTTGTCCATTTTCACCCGCAACGAAAAATTAAAAAATCATTTAAAAAAATACGGCTCTCTTTTTCCGAATCCAACACACAGCAAAGATGGTTTGTTTTTGCCAAAATGGCGAACGTTACGCGATACGATTTCACATCTTCCACCATTGAACGCAGGAACACTAGAAACGTCTTTTGATGATTCAATCGAATATCACAAAGTGCCATTATTAGACGAAGAAAAGTATTTTTGGGTGAGTAACACGCCACAAGAAAAAGGCGCGTTTGATAATCAATGTATTAACGTGACGTGTAAATTCGATAAAAATCCAATTCATTCAGCAAGTAAAGATAAAGATGGAATCAATAAATCCAGCGTTGATACGCCAATATATTGCACAAAATGCAATTCGTTATTGCCTAGACCTTGGGTAAAAACAGGCAATGAATACAGGTTGATGAAAGGATACACGAGTGCATATAAACGCATGAGCTGGGATTCACCAGCAGGAACATTAACGCGAAATTTGTCTTATGCGTGCAGTGATAAAAAATTACACCCTGAACAACACCGCACTTTGTCACTGCATGAAGCAATGATTTTGCACACGATTTCAGATTATCGTTTTGATTGGAAACGCGCAGACGGTAAAAAAGTGAGTGACAAACTGATACGCGAATTGATTGGCGAAAGCATTCCGCCTGCTGGATTAGAAAAGATATTTTTGTATTTGACCGCAATTTTAAACGGTCAACGTGTTGAAACAAAAACAGAAGCAGAGCAATTTTGCTTACTTGCGGATTAAATTATCACGGTGGTAATTGTTTAAAAATTCGATATATCGATTGTCGTTTTTAACGGCGAGCCAATTGCCATAAAGTTTTTTCACACTTGAACGCGGCATAATTGAAACGCTGGTTGTTCGACCGCCGCCTTCTATTGGCTGCACAATTTTCCCCCAATCATTTTCATCAAGTTTATTGCCAAAAAATACCGCAACGATTTGTGGCACTTGATTTTCAAAATCCCAAAGTAAGCCCATTAAATTGTTCGTTTCGCGGTGGTGCGCTTTCCAATCGTAGGTTCGCATAACCCCAATTCTGGTTTCACCCATATCAGGTTTTGTTATGCCAAGTTTGGTGCATTGTGTCGGTGTTGGAACCGAACCACAGGTTGCTTTGATTTCGATACCGCCATTTGGAAACGGACTGAACGGCGATTTATCTCTCAATTGCTGGTTTTGTTTTAATTGTTCAAACAATGACAATCCAATTTCGTCCATCAACAATAAATCAGGATAACCATCTTGATGTGGATTGCTGATAAAAAGTTCGTTTGATGATTTTGCAAAACTTTTTGCGAACAATTCACCGATAAAAGCTGAGAGATTACGCATTCCTAAAATGGCAAAAATATCGACAGGAATATCGTCAGTAATCAGTTTAATTACTTGGTGAACATCGATTAAAGCGGCTTCAATTATTTGAATATCAAACTGTAATTGTTGACCATTACCCGAAATAAAATGCGTGTCGGCGTTTTTGTTAATCAGATAATTCATTTGCCGCGTCCTTGACCTTGGTAAAAAAAGTTTCAATATCAACGTCTAAAGCATTGATGATTTGTTCCAGTGAATCTAATGTGATATTTCGCACACCTCGTTCAACACCAGAAATATAAGTCCTATCTAAATCTGCTTTTGCAGCAAGTTCTTCCTGACTTAAATTGCTGTTTTTGCGAAAATGACGAACTGTTGCCGCTACGGCTTGTACAAGTTTTTTATTTTTATTCATACGCTAATGATGTTGATATGTGATTTATTAGTCCACGGACTATAAGTCACTAAACTAAGATAAGTTGAAGG
>JBAXMT010000343.1:0-2523 GCA_037134135.1 Methylococcaceae bacterium
GATTATTGCTGATGCGAAAGCTATTGCAGATGCCAAAATCATTTCGGACGCAAAAATAATTTCGGATGCCGCCGCTGCGAAAGTCATTGCCGATGCGAAAGTGATTTCAGATGCCAGAGCAATTTCTGACGCGGCTGCAGCTAAAGTTATCTCCGATGCAAAGGCAATTGCAGACGCGAAAGTTATTTCAGATGCTGCCGCCGCTCAAATTGTGGCGGATGCGAAAGCGATTGCGGACGCAAAAATTATTGCCGATGCCAAAGCCATTCTCGATGCGAAAGTGATTGCGGACGCTAAAGCTGTTGCAGATGCCAAAATTGCCGCCGATGCGAAAGCCGTTGCTGACGCAAAAGCTCTTGTTGATGCGAAAGCCGTTGCCGACGCAAAAGCGATTGTGGATGCAAAAGCCATTGCCGATGCGAAGGCGGTTGCTGATGCACAAGCCATTATCGACACGAAAGCTCACGCTGACGCTCAAGCTATCATCGATGCCAAAGCGATTGCGGCTGATAAAGTCATTGCTGATGCCAAACTGGCTGCTGATGCTAACCACGTTTCAACACCCGAAATCATTAAATCACCCACCACCACTTCAACAGGTTCGGCAAATGACAAAGTTTTAACCAGTCTCGATGCTTCAAAAACTCAATACGGCACAAAAGAGGCGGATACAATTGTTGCCGTCGTCGGTGGTCGCTGGATTAACGGTCTAGGTGGTAATGATACTATTTCAGGTACGGCTGGTAGAGATACGTTGCTTGGCAGTGCCGGTAATGATTCATTGAATGGCGGTGAAGATAATACTTTTTATACTGCTAATGACTACCTTATCGGTGGCTCTGGAGTCGATCATTTAGTTGGTGGTGGCGGCACCAGTAAAAGTTTGTTTCTATTAGACTACTTTATTTTCGGAACAGGCGACACGGGCGTTGGAACCACTCGGGATGTAATTGAAGACTTTCAGGTGAAATATGACGTAATTGATTTGGCTGGTTCGAAAGTAGCAGGCACGGTAGGTTATGGAGTTGCGCTTACTTTTGTGCCATCAATAACGACAGATGCGCCCGCCTTTACCGCTGCAAATCAAGTTCGTGTTATGGGAGACTATGAAAATGCTCAAACCGTTGTTCAAATCAATTTGGACAGTGATTTTTCAACGGTGGAAGCGGAAATTGGTTTAACGGGTTTGATGAATTTGACGGCGGCGAATTTTATTTTGACGAAGTGATTAAAATATGACCACCATTGTAAAATTGAACCTCGACAACGACCCGAAAACCACCGAAATGGAAATTGAATTGACGGGCTTTAAGAATTTGACGGCGGATGATTTTGTGTTGGTGAAAGCGTAAATGATGCACATTGAATTCGACTCCGCAAAAAACGAGAAAAATATCTGTGAACGTGATTTAAGTTTTGAGCGAGTGCGCGAGTTTGACTTTTCAACAGCAAATGTAACCACAGACGACCGCCACGATTATGGTGAAGTTCGTTATGTTGCGACGGGATATTTAGAACAGCGTTTATACATTTTGTGCTTTACCGAAACGACATTAGGCATTAGGGTGATTAGTTTTCGTAAAGCGAATAATAGAGAGGTAAAAAAGTATGAGCAATCAACATTTAACAAATGAAGTGGGTGAAGTTCGAGAATTAACGACCTCGGATTTTGAAAAATTCAGACCTGCGACCCAAGTTTTGCCATTATCGCTACGTCAGAAATTGAATTTAGAACCTGCTGAAAAAGTGTCCGCAACGATAGAATTCGACCAAGATATTTTTGATACGTTTCGCGCCACGGGTGCAGATTGGCAACATCAAATCAATGTTGCGTTGAAACAATGGTTGCAAGAACATTCGCTGGTGCAGTCGGTATGACGGCGGATGATTTTGTGTTGTCGGTGAAATAATGTTTTCGTAAGGGCGGGTTCTAAACCCGCCCCTACAGATTGTTAAAAAAGGCGGTTTTTTTATTGTCGCCTTATCGCGTAGGCATTTCTGGTAAAATGCCCCACCATTCAAATTCTCAGGTTTCTGCACTTTGTTCTTTCATCATGATTGTTAAATTCGCCTATTTTTTAAAAGCATCGCAACGCTATAAAAACACAAAATTGTTTTTTTATAATTTGCTGGAAAATCCAGAAAGTCGTTACAAAGGTTACGTCGATTTTTTTATTATCAGCATGGTGCTTTTCAGCGTATTTTTTCTTATTCACGAAATTGATAATCAAAATGATGAAATCAGCGAAGTGTTTGAGCAGGGTATTCTGGTGGTTTTCACGATTGAGTATTTATTGCGTGTTTGGCTGGCGAGTAACAGTCATCACATTATTTTAAAACAGTACGAAAAAGCGCAATATCTCAACATTCCGTTTCCCGCCCGACAGGCTTTAGGCGAAGTGATTCACGCCAAAATTCGATATATGATTACGCCAATGGCAATTATTGATTTGCTGGCGATTTTGCCGAGTTTTCGCGCCTTTCGTTTTTTACGAATTTTTATGGTGTTTCGATTACTCAAAT
>JBAXMT010000344.1:0-2518 GCA_037134135.1 Methylococcaceae bacterium
CAGCTGTTGAGTTAAGAGATTCCTAGTTGTAGGTTGTCTGGTTATCAATGTTGTAAGTTCTGTGTAACCGTAATTTTTTTAGTTTTAGGAGTTTCAAAATGGCAACAGGTACCGTTAAGTGGTTCAACAATACAAAAGGCTTTGGCTTTATCGCACCTGCTGATGGCGGCGAAGACGTTTTCGTTCACCATTCAGTAATTCAAGGCGATGGCTTCAAAACTTTAAATGAAGGCGACACCGTCTCATTTGATGTTGAAACAGGTCCTAAAGGCTTGACTGCAACAAACGTACGCGCTAACTAATTTTAAATAGCGCAGTAATTTGGTGTGAGTTAAAAAAGCGTGGTTGAATTTGCAACCACGCTTTTTTTGTATTTAAAATGCAGGGATTGAAAATTATTTTAACGGACGATTTTTTGCATCCTTATTGATGTGTCCCGCAAATAATAAAACTGCATCTATAAATCCCCAAAGCACGCCATAACCTTGAGTTAAAGCAGTTAGTGCAATTTGTGCTAATCCCAGTTTGTAAAATCCCAAATAAAATCGATGTACACCCGCGAAACCTAAGAATAACGCAAGTAACGTAGCAATCCAGCGGCGTTTTACAGCTTCTACAGGCTTCATTGTTTCTGCAACTAAAAGCATATTTGATACAACACCGTCATTTACATTAAACGTGACTTCATCACCTTGATCTGGTGGCACACTCGATTTCCAACTTGTTGCATCGAATTCAAAAAAATCATCTTGGCTTTTTACAATACCTGTTTGTTTTTCAATGTTATAAGATTCAATTTGCCCGATAATCATGTTCGTTTCCTTCCGTAGTTTGTGCAGTTAAGCGATTCAGTTTTTCAGTTAAAACCAATTCATCACATTGCAATTTTGTAACTTGTTCATAAAACATTTCCGCTTCAATTATTGAAGGCAAATCACGAGTTTCATCTTGTAAAAATTCAGCGATGTTGAGCTGCAACGTCGCTAAAGTTTCTTCATGCCATCTTTGTCCTGCACGAAATATCGATTCTAAAACCATATTAAATTTTATAGCCGCGATGCACAGCAACAATGCCTTGCGTCATATTGAAAAAGTTGCAACGTTCTAATCCAGCTTCTTCCATCATGGTTTTTAATTCTTCTTGTTTTGGGTGCATCCGAATTGATTCCGCTAAATAACGGTAACTATCTTCGTCATTTGCCACGAATTTACCAATTTGCGGTAATAGTTTAAACGAATAAAAATCGTAAATTTTTTCGGTAATCGGGTCGATTGGGTGAGAAAATTCCAACACAATCACGCAGCCACCAGGTTTTAATACGCGCTTCATTGAACGTAATGCGGCGGCTTTATCGGTAACATTTCTCAAGCCGAAAGCAATACATACACAATCAAACGTATTGTCGGCAAATGGCAAGCATTCGGCATTAACTTGTGCGTAACGAATACCCGTTAAACCTTTGTCAATCAATCGATCTCGTCCCGTGCAAAGCATGGCGGCATTTATGTCTGCCAATACGACTTGCCCAGATTTTCCGACTTTTTGACTAAATAAAGTGGTTAAATCGCCCGTTCCACCAGCTAAATCTAGCACGCTATAACCAGTACGAACTTGACTTAAATCCACTGCAATACGTTTCCAAATGCGATGAACACCCATCGACATTAAGTCATTCATAATATCGTAGCGTCCAGCAACTGAATCAAAAACGCCGCGAACTAGTTTGACCTTATCTTCGGTGGCGACTTGTTTAAAGCCAAAATGAGTGGTGTTTTGCGTCATGAGGGAAAATTTCCTTACAGCTAGAAAAAAAATAAAAGATGTGATTTATAAAGGACAAATTATAGCGTTAAAACGCTCAAGCAAAAGCGGGTTTTAACATTTAAAGCACCATCAGATTTTTAGCGCAATCGGTTTGCAATACATCGCCTTTACGTTGCAACACAAAAAAGCCCTGATTTAACGCCGCTTCTTTTGCATCATCATTGATATGAAATGATGCAATCGCACCATAAAGTTTATAAGCCTCGTAAATTGGAAATAATTTTTTGAAGTTTCGCATTTTACGTTCTAATTTTTTCAAGTCGTTCTCATGGACTTTGTATTTCACTTCGACAATGCCAACCGCTTCACCATTCGTCATAACAATATCGTATTCTTCTTGGAATTTACCACGTTGTTTATGCTGGTTTTTGGTAATGTCATCAAAATGAACTGAACCTAAATGCGTGTCGCTAGCCAAACTATTGAAGAAAAATTCTTCTGCAACATCACCTTGATTACGAGCGATATTTCCCAATAAATCGCCCACTTTATCAAGTTTTCGAGCCGACTCTTTTTGTGCGGATAACAACTCTACAATTTGCTCATCGGTTCTACTCAATTGAGCATCTAATCGGTCTGATTTAATCGCCAAACTCGCAACCAATTCTTTCAATTCTTCGTCTGTCACAACATTTCTCCGTGTGTTTACAGTTGCCAAATCATACCACAACAAAAAAACCGCCTCCCTTTCGG
>JBAXMT010000345.1:0-2516 GCA_037134135.1 Methylococcaceae bacterium
AGACGTACAGGGCGCAGGATTGAACGAACTCGAAAGCGTAGCGCGTGAAAAGAAACGCGGATTGTGGCAAGACGCAAACCCGATTTACCCAGCCGATTTTAGAAAATCGCAAAAATGAAATGGCAAAACCACATGATAATCGGCGCAAGTTTTGGCGCGGTCATCAATCCGTTAATTATTCCCGTTGCCGTCTTGGGTTCAACCGCGCCCGATTGGCTTGAATACGTTTTGAAAATTTGCGGTTATCGCGTCAAACATAGAACCGTCACACACGTTTTGGTTTATTGGCTCGCGGCAATCCTGTTTTTTTGGCTTGTGATTGACTATCGCGCCATTGGTTTAGGCTTTGCAATCGGCGGTTTTTCTCATGTTATCGCCGATTCATTCACCATCGCAGGCGTGCCATTTTCGCCAACGTCTGACGCTCGTTTTCATTTATTCGGTGGCAAGTTGCGAACGGGAAACGCGGGGGAGTACGTTGTGGCGGGAATAATCGCGTTACTTTGCGCGGGTTGGGTTCATTTATCGCCCGCAAGTTTTAAGAACGCGCCAACGCTTGAAACAAGCGGCTTCATTCCATTTTTTTACGACTGGAAAAAAGAATATGACAGCGGCTTGATTGACGGTGCAGAATGGAAAGAAAACAGATTGAAGTTTATTTGAAGAGGGTTAAGACATGAAAGCAGAATATGATTTTTCAAAAGGTAAGCGTGGCGCAGTGTTAAAGAAATTACCCGAATTAAAAACGGATAACGACGCGGAGGATTTTATCGATACCGCTGATTTAACCGAATACGATTTATCAGTGCTAGTGCCAATCAGTTTCAAGCATTCGCCCGAGTCCTGTACTTTTGGCGATGTTGTCTAATGCCATCCGCAATAAATCAGCGTTGCCGTCTTCAATGGCGGCGTTAAGATATTCGGCAATGAGTTCTTCACTATCCAAATAACGGGCGGCATCAAATTCGCGGGTTTCTTCAATCACGTTAATGCACCAACGAAATAGACAGTTTGCCGCCTATTGCCTTCGCCGCTTTGATCATAGAATCGAGCGTGATAGACGTGTTTTTAGAATCTAATAACCGATTTAATCCCATTCGGCTCGTTTTTAATCTTGCTGCCATTTCTGTTTTTGAAATTTCATTTTTATCCATGAACGCTTGCAACTGAGCAGACAAAACACGCTTTACCGCCAGTGCATTTTCTTCGTTTAAATCAGAACAATTCACTGTGCGACCCCGTTCGAGTTAAAACAATTTTGTCCGCAGTCGATTGATAAATCAGCAACCAATCGGGTTTGACGTGGCATTCTTTATGATTTTTCCAATTGCCCGTTAAATAATGATCTTTGTATTTTTCGGGTAACGGTTGATTTTGCGAAAGCAAATCGACAACAACCAGCAGATCATCGACGGCATAACGTCCCGAATTTTTCACACGTTTCAAATCTTGTTTAAATTGCGAAGTTTGAGCAACTGTTTTCACGCTGCGTCCCATTGCTGGCGTAAATCATCCAAACTGACCGCTTCATATTCACCACGTTCGGCGGCTTCCATTGCTGCAATCGTTACACAATTCGGCGTTTTAGAATCAATCTGATGTTTGTTTTTAAATTTCACAAACTCGACAAATCGCAACACGTCTTCTAAATCTTCAGTGGGTAATTGGTGGGTTTGTTGATAAAGGCTGCGTTCTATTTCTTGTCTTTGCATTTCAAACTCCTATGGCGGGTTTTAAAGCTATTTGTAATGATTCGTTACGCTCAAGGGGATAATTTCTTTATCCTCGATTATGAATTCAATCGTGATTCTGTATTTGTCATTTATCGACACGCTGGATAAGCCTTTGGGCTTTCCCTCCAGCTTATGCAACCTCAGCGAATTGTGATACGGGTTCGATTCGAGCAACGTTATTGTGTTCCAGTATTGATTATTTAATTCAGGATGCTTTTTTAAAAACTTCGCCAATTTTTCTTCGTAACGCTCAGTTATCACTATGTTGTAAGCCATATTTTGCCATTATCCTTTCTTTATGCTGTGCAGCGGTTTCAACAACAAAACGACCAGCGGCAATATCTTCTCTGGCTTCTCTGACCGCTTTTTCTAATTCACATTCGCGTAACTGCTGAAAATAATCGACATTTACCACCACAAAGCGGGTTTTGCCTCTGACGGCAATCGCTGCATCAGAACCATGTTGCAAAGCCGCCTCAATCGCCATCACACCTCTTGTTTTTAGTTCATTCGCGTTAATCGTGTTCATTTTGCGGCTCGTAGTTAATCGCACTTTAAATAGTGCTTTAAATCGTATCATTCCGCGCCACCCAAAACAAACGTTGTGAAACAAAAAGCCAAAAGGTCAGGGCTTTTTTAAATAAAAACAAGATTCGGAAATTGACGAAATCGTTTATCTTTTAGATTCGGGTGCGGGCAAATGCGGGAAAAAGCACCCGCGCCACGCAAAGATGCCCCGCGCTACGAGGCGGTCGGGGGATACGCCGCTCTCAAACGTTCGTT
>JBAXMT010000346.1:0-2514 GCA_037134135.1 Methylococcaceae bacterium
AACAGGCTAAGGCTTCTGTTGATGAAATTGTGAATGATATTTTGGCGAAGTATTTAGGTAGTAGTACCGAATCTTCTGATTTAACCGAAGCATATCGTGCAATGGCAGCAGATACAGATCGCGAAAGGGATGCTGACGAATGGTGCAATGCGCTGATTAGGGACGTTGCCAATGAAGCGCGGTGAAATATGGTGGGTAGATTTCGAGCCTGCTTTGGGCGGTGAAATTCGCAAGAAACGCCCTGCCGTTATCGTCAGCAATGATGCGGCTAATTCGGTAATGAATCGTGTCCAAATCGTGCCACTCACAAGCAACACGGGGCGGCTTTATCCAAGTGAAGCCCTGGTAACGATTGGGAACAAAGAAAGTAAAGCAATGGCTGACCAATTGACTACCGCTGACAAGCAACGATTCAGTAACTTTATTGGCAATGTTTCAGCTCAAGAAATGAAGCAAATCGAGAATGTAATCTTAGTTCAGTTAGGCATGAAAAAGTAACCAAAAGGAAATCAACCCAAGATGACAGCAATCACCATAGACAACCACCCGAATCCTGACACTCCAAAATGGGCGGCATGATGGTTGTCGCAATAGGAATTGTAGCAACGTTAGTGAAGTTGTTATGATTTTGAAATCCAGTAACGCGGGTGGTTGTTTGACCTGCTTTGCTTGATGTGAAATGAAAAAGCCCGCTCTTTGGTGTTGAACTGGAGGGCAGTTTTTTTGAATGTTTTTAAAAATATAAAACGGGAGTAAATTTTATGGCGGCGATTATGTTTGATACATTACAATTTGTACAAACTTTGACAGAATCGGGTTTTGAGCAAAAACAAGCTGAAGGAATGGCGAAAGCGTTTCGTAATGTTCAAGACGAAACGGAAACGGTGACGAAAGGGGATTTAAAAGAATTAGAATTGACGTTAAAGTCTGAAATGCAGTCGGTACGCGCTGAAATTCAAACAATACGCGCAGAAATGCAAGCAACAGAATATCGAATGACGATTAAACTGGGTGCAATGTTAGGTGCATCAATAGCGTTAATGGCGGGAATTATGAAAGTGATGGAACATGTTTAGTTGGGTTGTAAAATGAAAAAGCCCGCTCTTTGGTGTTGAACTGGAGAGTGGGCTTTTTTGTTGTGGGGGTGTGGTAGAATTTGGGCTGGTTTAAAGATGGAATCAGTGATGAAATTTGAATGGGATGACGTTAAAGCAGCAAGTAATTTAAAGAAACATGGCGTTGATTTTGAAGAAGCTAAAACGGTGTTTGATGACGGATTGGCTAACATTTTCGATGATGTTTGGAACTCAATTGGAGAGCAAAGAGAGTTAATTATAGGAACATCAAATGCACGGCAATTATTAGTCATTTCTTTTACAGAACGTGCTGATGTAATCCGAATTATTAGTGCTAGACCTGCAACAACTACTGAGGTGAAAAATTATGAACGCGATCACAGAAACTGAAGATTTATTACCCGAATATCATTTTGATTATAGCAAAGCTAAACCAAACCGATTTGCCAAGCAGGTTGTTAATGTCACGCTCGACGAAGATGTGGCTAAAGTTTTTACTACGGCAGATGCCGTGAATAGGGCATTAAGGGCGATTTTGACAGCATTACCAAAACAAGTTGCAGCGGCATAATTATTTAAAAAGGAACCAACAAAGATGACAACAATCACCATAGACAACCAAAACTACGAACTCGAAACCTTATCAGCCAGGTAGGGTGGGCAATGTTGTTCTGCCCACCTTCTTGACAACCACAGTCGGTTGAAAAATGAATCGTCTTATCTTGCTGAGGTAAGGCGGTTTTTTTGTTTTGTGAGTTTCTGACTTGAAAGTTGATTTTAAAATCCCCATTTTGTTGGGTGTGACAATTTTCTTTTAATTTTTTGGAGATTTTTATGTATGCGGTAATTGTTGATGGTTCTAAAGAATTTATTGAAGCTGCAATGAATGAACTCAAATCTAAGAAGTTTGAAATAAACGGCAGGGTAGCTATAGGGCAAAACATTTCGGGTTTTGATGTCTTAGTTGATGGGTTGAAAAAGTTGGAGGTATATAAAAAACCAGCTGCTAAAAATTCGATTTATAAAACTTCTTCATTGAATAAAGTGAGTTAAATCATGAGAGATAAAGTAACTTGTAGCGATTGTGGAAGTATATTTGAATGTGATTTGAGTATTGCAGGAGGCGATAGAGCCTGCCCAGAATGTGGTAGTCTTAGCAAATTGATTAGCCTTAGTTTTGAAGACAAGGTCACGATTGGTCTTGATACAAAAATAACAGGAAAGCGTGTTGGTGAAAAACGACCATTTATAGAGGAAAAAGTAGGAGACGATTTTAACCGTGACAGGGAAAAATATATTTATCGCGAACAGATTATTGACCGAGAAAATAATTACTATAAAAAATTACTTAAAGATAAGGAAACTGGCGAAATTTTAAGGCACGACGAAGGTTGACGTATAGTATCTAATTCGCTAACATTCACTAACATTAGTTAAT
>JBAXMT010000347.1:0-2514 GCA_037134135.1 Methylococcaceae bacterium
GCGATTTGCTGATTTTTCTTTTTGTTCATTATTGCGTTGACCGATAACCGTAAATGTTTTGTTCTAAGAATGTGTCTAATTTTTCGCCCATGCCCGTTAAACCTTTGAGTTCAACTTGGAAAAACACGCCTGTTTGACTTGTGCCTTGTATATCTGCATCACTGGCAAAAACGTTTAAATTGTTGAGATAACGTCGTCCCACCACGCGGAATTTCCAGCAACAATTTTCTTTTTCAACACCGAAAAAACTTTCCTGCGTTGA
Organism: Methylococcaceae bacterium; assembly: GCA_037134135.1. Classification (GTDB taxonomy): domain Bacteria; phylum Pseudomonadota; class Gammaproteobacteria; order Methylococcales; family Methylomonadaceae; genus UBA10906. The sequence goes on from JBAXMT010000347.1 coordinate 263, forward strand.
ATTGTAAAGTAACGAGTATTGCCAACGTCCAATCGCTGACCAATTATCGTAAATCGGATAATGGAACGACACGTCAGTTTGGGAAATGCCTGTTGAAACACTTTGCGTAACATTCGCCAACGTGTTTTCACGATAACGATAACCCAAATTCAAAATTTCGTTGGGTTGATTGGTTAAATGTAAAATGGCTTTGCCGCGACTAATATCAGCAGTTTGTGGATTCCATTGCAAACCTGAATCAATTGAAACGTGGTCGTTAATTCGTGTACTTAATTCACCAATGATATTTGAAAAACGACTGGTTTCAGGTGCAAAAAATTTTGAACTGCCATCTGTATTTTTGTCAACGTCACCCGTTTTGGGATTTATCACTGGCATCGTAACGTTTCTATCTTGAAAATAAACGATGTTGCCTAAACTAAATTTTGCCCGTTCTTTGCCTGTTTGCTCGTCAATCAAACGCGAAGTAATCGCCGTTGTAACTTGATTTGCGTCTTGCATTCGGTCGATGCCGCTAAAACGATTTTCACGAAATAACGTGTTAAACCACATATCATAAACAGCTGTATCAAAAACCTGAATATCGTTTTGATTGGTGCGTGGAATGTATAAATAAAATAAACGTGGCTCTAACGTATTTAAAAATTCTTTGCCGCCTAAATTTAAATTACGCTCAAACGTCATGCCACTGTCGGTTGAAAAAATCGGCAACGTGCGATCAATTTGTTTTGAATCGCCAGAAGTTAAAGGATTACTTAAAAAATAATTTGTATATTGCAGCGACACTTTCGGCGTAACGTAAGCACTTGCTGATTGCATCGGCACACTAATCGACGGTTTTATATTGCTACGTTGTCCATTTTGCAAACTGGTGTGTTGAAAATAAACAAATTCGTTTTCCATTGCCACATTTACAGGCACAGGCAATTGGTCAAAACTGTGTTTCAAATTCACATTAATTTGTGGCAATTTGCGATAAGGCAATTTTTCGCCCGTCAGATATTTATCAATCGATTGATAATTTTCAACTCGACCCACCGCACTAATTTCGTCGCCGTAATAACCGACATCTGCCTGACTTTTTAAATAACTGAAATTCGGCATACTTAACGCGCTACCTAATTCTGCAAAATAATTTTTATCTGAAACGAAATTCAAATCCGCATTTGCTTGAATTCGGTCGGTGAATTTTGTGGTGTTTTTCATCGATGCAAAAAAACGAGGTTTATCTTGTCGTAAATAATCGTTCGGTAACACTTCAACGCTAGTTTGACCTTGTGAAGATTCAGTCAAATAACGAAATTCACCCGCAAGCAAAATGCCACGTTTGGTTAAATAGCGAGGTCTAAACGTCGCGTCGTAATTTTCTGCAATGTTGAAATAATACGGCGTGCTGATATTAAAACCGCTACGTTGTGTTGAACCAAATGATGGCGCGAGAAATCCAGAAGTTCGACGGCTATCCGTTGGAAATGCTAAATACGGCGAATAAAAAACAGGCGCACCTTTGAATTCTAACCACGCATTTTTCGCTGAACCACGTCCTTCTTCTTTATCAATTTCTAATTCAGAAGCGTGAATTACCCAATCTTGATTTCCTGTTGGGCAACTGGTGTAAGCAACATCTTGATAACGTGAGATGTTTTTACTATCACGATAAACTGCTCCTGCATGACCACGCAACGGCGCACTTGGCGCAATAAAAAGTACATCGCGTAATTTTGCTTGATCGTTTGCTAAATTAAACGTCGCGGCGTTGGTGTGAACAGACATATCGTCATCGCTGTAATACACATCGCCTTGAACATCTAACTTTCCTGCCACGCTGTCGTAATTCGCTGCATTGGACGACATTTGTTGATCGGCACGATCAATGTGAACATTACCAAAATAACTACTGATTTCGTTTTCAAAAATTTCGGAATAATTCGATTTGACGTTAATCGGCGAACGTGTGCGTTCACCTTTGTTTGAAATTAGTTGAACTTGTTTCGGCGCGTTCGGATTGGTGCAATGTTGCCACGGGTCGATTTTGAGTTGCGATTTTAAAACGTCAAACGTCTGTTCTTGCGTGGCATCAAAAGCTGCTGGCAAAATTCTCAAACTGCGTGAATTATCACTTTTTGTCGAAACGCTTTTAATTTCCGCCACACTTTCGCGTTCAGAGTTTTCGGTTGAATTTGATTTTTTGGTTTGTTGGCAATTCCACTCACTACTTTTTGCATCTGCACCACATTGCCATTCACCAGAAG
>JBAXMT010000348.1:0-2500 GCA_037134135.1 Methylococcaceae bacterium
AAGCCATGGGAGCAAAATGACCGAATCGGGAAGTTATTTTTGACCGAATCCTTAGAAGCGGGAGCGATTCTATGAAAGCGACCGCTTTATTAGCGTGGCGATTATTGTGGCGTGATACACGCTACGGCGAATTATCAATTTTAGGTTTTGCGCTAATCATTGCTGTTTCATGTTCGACAGCCGTGAATTTATTTTCTGACAGAATGCAACGCACGATGAATGCTCAAGCGTCTGAATTTTTAGCGGCAGATTTAGTCATTTCTAGCTCTGACGATATTTCACAAACTTGGCTTGATGAAGCGGAAAAATTGCAATTAAAACAAGCGAAAACTATTGAATTTCCTAGCGCGTTAATGGAAAACGAGGAGTTGTTACTTGGTAGCGTAAAAGCTGTGAGTTCGCTTTATCCGTTGCGTGGACAGCTAAAAATTAGTGATGGAAGCGAAAATGAAATCACCACCACTCAAGCACCATCAGAAGGCGAGGTGTGGGTTGAAAAACGCATTTTAGCGGCATTAAAACTCAACTTAGGCGACGAATTAAACATCGGTGAAAAAGCTCTAAAAATAAGCAAAATTCTCAATTACGAGCCTGACAGACAAGGCGATTTTTATAGTATGTCAGCGCGAGTAATGATAAATGAGCGCGATTTAGCACAAGCAAACGTGATTCAAGCGGGAAGTCGTCTGCATTATTCGTTTCAATTTAGCGGCGATGAAAAAGCGTTAAAAACGTTTCACGATTACGTCACGCCACAATTAAATGCGTCGCAACGCATTATCGATATTCATCAAAATCGCCCTGAAATTGGTGAAGCACTGCGCCGCGCTGAAAGTTATTTGGGGTTGCTTAGTATTTTAGTGGTGTTAATTTCAGGCGTAGCGATTGCAATTGCCACTCGTCGTTATACCGAACGCCATTTTAATACTGTCGCTGTTTTGCGTTGTTTGGGCTACAGACAAAATCAAGTGATGACCTTATTTGTGTTGCAGTTTTTGATTTTAGGACTTTTCACCAGCGCGTTTGGTTGTGGCATTGGCGTAATAGTTCAACAAGGTTTGTTTTATCTATTGAAAAGTTTCTTGCCTGTAACTATTGCTGCTCCGAGTATTTTTTCGTTGTTACTTGGCTTTTTGATGGGCATCACTATTTTGTTTGGCTTTGCATTGCCACCGCTGTTGCAAATGCGAAAAGTGAGCATTTTGCGTGTTTTTCAGCATCAATTAGAAATCACAACGCCAAGTGCATGGCTTGTTTATGGCATTACGCTGAGTTTGACGAGTTTTTTTATTTGGTCTTATACAAACAATCTAAAAATGATGGCAATTATTATCGGTGGCGGATTATTAACGCTGTTAATTCTTAGCTTTTTGCTAACGTATTTTCTGTGTTACGCAAAACGTTTTTTGCCGAAAATTTCACTCAATTGGCGTTTTGGTGTTGAGGCTTTGTTACGAAATCAAAAAGTAAGCACCGTGCAAATCCTCGCGTTTAGCGTCACGTTGGTTGCGATGATTTTAAGCTACAGCGTGCGAACCGATTTGCTTAAAGATTGGCAATTACAATTACCCACTAATGCGCCAAATCATTTTGCGATTAACATTTTCCCTGAACAATTCGATAAAATTTCTAGTGAATTTAAACAACAAAATATCCACAGCAGCGGCATTTATCCAGTTATTAGTGGGCGTTTAATTGCCGTTAACGAGGTTGCTGTACAAAAAATTGTCAGCAAAGAAACACAAGGCGATAGAGCGATTCGACGTGATTTAAGTTTAACGTGGTCGAAGACATTGCTTGAAGATAATCAAATAATTGCGGGTGAATGGTGGAATGAAACGCCTGTTAAAAATCAGGTGTCAATTGAAGAAAAATTAGCGAAAAATTTGGGCGTGAAATTAGGTGATAAATTAACTTTTACGATAAGCAATCAAGAAGTTATCGCAGACGTAACCAGTATTCGCCGTTTGCGTTGGGATACGATGAAACCTAATTTTTACATGATTTTCTCGCCCACAACATTGGATAATTATCCGCAAACCTTTTTAACCAGTTTTTTTCTGCCAAAAGAACAGAAAAATTTTTTGAATCAATTGGTTAAAACGTATCCGAATGTCACAGTTTTAGAAGTTGATTTTGTTTTAACGCAGTTGAAAACCATCTTTACACAATTAACCTCAGCAATTAACTACATCCTTTATTTTTCGTTGTTTGCAGGTTTGACAGTGTTATTTGCGGTGATACACGCCAGCCTAGATCAACGTATTTATGAAAGTGCATTGATGCGGGTGTTAGGTGCAAATCGCGCTTTATTGCGAAGAACCCATTTGCTTGAATTTGCATTATTAGGTTTTTTAGCAGGGTTGCTAGCAGTGTTTATTTCACAAGCGTTACTTTTCGCACTTTATCATTGGACGTTACATTTAAAGTACAGTCCAAATTTATCATTGTGCATTTTAATACCTTTTGGCAACGCATTTTTAGTTTCATTAGCGGGTTT
>JBAXMT010000349.1:0-2496 GCA_037134135.1 Methylococcaceae bacterium
CGCAAAATCAATCCTATATTACCTACTCTTTTAATTATAATTAGTAGGTAAATCAAAATGACAGTCTCAAAAGATCGTTACCTTAAAACTCACTACACAGCCGCGCAAAATTTGGGATATAAAATCGTATCGTCTGATTTTGCGCTTGAAATCGTCGGATATGAGGAAATGTGGCTGCTTGCAACTCAAGCACCGCACCCAGATTTAACGCCCCAAGGTGAGATAGAGGTGGCTATGCCGCTTGGCGCAACAAGATGGCAACCGCAACAGGTAAAAGTTGCACAACAAGGCTCGATTACCTTTATGGAAACCATGAAGGGGCATATTAGCTCAACATTGCTTTCGATTATCGCAGATGGTGGAACTTTTGATGCAGTTTTGTACGAAGGAACACCGACCAATTATTTAAGAAAGCGTAATTTATGGGATTGCTTCTTGCAGCTCGACAACCCTGACCGCAATTGGGATGACCGTTCACAAATTCTTAAATTCAGCGGCACGATGTTCTATCACTATTTTGGCGAAGTATTTGAAGGTAATTCAAAAGATTATCGCACTGGTAATACTTCTTCGCGCGCAGTCGGAAATGGCGGGCCCACACCTGCGTCATCATTTGCAATGGGGACTGAATTAGTCCCACCAGCCCACGCTAATCAATACGTTGCGGCTTAAAAATGGCTTCTATCACTGATTTGGTTTTACGCTTTTCGGAGCATGAACGCCCGATTGGTACGGTTTTGTCTGATGATGTGTTGCTATCGCAAGGTGTGGCAGCAACACTTAAATACAGTGGCTATGGTGTGATTTTATCGCGTGCAGAACAGATTGATGTTTTCACACTGTTGCCAATTCCAAACCTACCGCTTGATGAAACGTGCGAACTAACAGACAGTGAATGGGCGATTATTCGCCCGTTGTTTATGCTGTATGTGGAGCGTGAAAACGCCGTGTATTTAGAAGCGTCACGCGGTATGGGCTTAGATGTTTATGGTCGCAGCGTGTCTGAAATTACAGGTGATATTACGCAATTTGAAATGGAATTACCTAAATTGGCGTTTTGTCGGGGGATTATTTCAATATGAAAATAATCGTGGCGGGAACAGAATTGCGTGGTGATTTAATTCGTTTTGCGGTTATGCGTAACGATGCTGTACCAATTCCTGTCACACTTGAGGCAGAAATTCGCGTTGATGAAAGCATCAAATCAGGCTTAGAAGAAGGTCAAGTTATCACCGTTGGACAAGCTGAGGATAAGTTTTACATTATCAAATTGATTCACGGCGATGCACGAATGGCGCAAGGTGAACACGATACGCAAAGCGTCAAAATCACCGCTTTACTCGAAAACTGCTACAAAACCTCGTTTGTACAAGACAAGGCAATCGTTAAGGAAAAACCCACATTATCACAATGCTACAAAGCATCGGGCGCAACGCTGCAATCTGTAGATTCTGACTTTCCAATTGATAGATTCATGGTTTATGTAGGCGAATCGCCAACGTTTCATATTTCACGAGCCTTGCAAGAAAACGGCGGCATTATTCGCTGGAAAAAAGGAAAAATGAAATTCTTTAAGTTGCCTGATTTGTTTAAGCAAGAGCCTGTCATTGATTTACCTGATAACGCCTCGCAGGATATTAAAAGCGGATTTTCAGAACGCCATGCCGTGCAATCGTTTTATTCACTTGATGAAAATGGAAAGTTTGTTTACGGAAATAAAGAAAAAGCCCGTTCGGCGCGGTTTATGCCGTTCATGAATGAGCAACAATTACGCAATTTAACGCGCTGTTTAGTGCAACGAAAAATAGCAAAGGTTTATTATAACGAAGATATTTGCGCGGGTGATTTGGTGAATGTCGTCAATAATAAACCGCTTGTTGTGGTGACTTCGGCACACGTTTATACCAGTGGTACAGATGGCGGTAACGCAGAACAATATACAAAATTATGGCTTTCAGAATTATCGGAGTGAAAAATGGATGATGGCAATATGGTGGGGCGATTCCCTGCGATCGTTAAAAGTTATGACCAAAAAAAGCGGACGTGCCGCGTAGAAATACCCGCTATCAATTCGGGCGGCGATGTTTTCACTGAGGCAGAAATTGAATATCCAATTGGCGATAAATCAAGATTAGGCAAATGGGAAACTGAAATTGAAATCTTACCAGACGATACCGTTTGGGTTGATTTTATTGGTGGCGACCCGCGTTATCCAGTCATTACAGGTTATCGTAATCCGCAAGCTGGAAACTCAATTGACTGGAGACGGTGGCATCATAAAAACATCGAACACATTACCGACGAATTGATGACCGATTTAGTGGGAACGGATAAGCGGACAAAAGTCGGTAAGAATTGCGATTTAAACGTCGGTAAGAATTACAATTTATCAGTCGGTAAGCAATCTAAACAAATCGTAAAAGATAGCGTTTTTATATCATCCAGTAACAGTTCAATTACGTTAAAATCAAAAACAGGAATGTTAGTAATATGACA
>JBAXMT010000350.1:0-2490 GCA_037134135.1 Methylococcaceae bacterium
CTTGACCGATTCCAGCGCGGCTTTTATTCACATTGCTATGATTAACTGGATGCTCGGCTGGCTGACTGATTTTGATACTTTTAAAACACGTACTCAGAAGACCAACCACCTCTTGAAGGCTTACTTATTTCCAATTCAGCATCGTCATATTTCACGCCATTTTCAATTGATTCCAATCCATATTCTTCCAATAGCTCCTCCCAATGTTCATACGCAAAAATATCAGCATGAATTTCATCCACAATCGCTCTTTTATCGATAATATCAAAATTTCTACCGGTGCAATTGCAATATCTTTGCAAATACCAATCAACTCCATGACTTGGTAATTGAGCAGCCCTATTAACAACAAGTGCGTTGATTGGTGGAATGAAATGCCCCCATTTTTCCTCTGTTTCAATAAGTGCGCTACCTATTGCCCCCGCAGGATAACCGTATTTAACAACCATTACATGGTGTCCCCAGTCTCTATCTACAATTTCCTTATCTAATTGACCATAAGTTATTGTTCGTCCGTTTTAGCGCACCAAACAATTAAAGGCAACAGTTTGCGAGCAGTGCATTCTGTCCATCTATCGCCAGTTAAGGCATCGGGTAATGGCATTTTTGTTCTCCAATTTTTAACGTTGTAATTAACGAGTAGCGAGCTTCTAGCCTCGCTACTCATCAAAAAAATTACAAAACCTTAAACCTCGTTATAAATCGCCGCACCTTCGTTTAAGAATTTTTGCAACTTTTCGTCCATGCCGAGTTTCAACGCATCTTCGTCCGCAATGCCTTACAACACAAAATCACCAGCAACCAAACTCTTCACTCCGCTAAGTTGAATTGAAAATTCAGGCGTTGTGTCGGCATCCGTGCTGCCGTAGAGGATTTTGCTCGTTGCGTCAAAACGTAGTTGCCCAGCGGCGTTGGTTTTGCTGAATGCAGCACCACCGATAAATGTAAAGGCTTGATCACCGGCTAATTCTGAATTTGAATCGATTGCAGAAAGGTCAATTTTATCTTTTTCGGTGTGATTGAAATCCATAATCGTATCTTTCATTTTATTTGTTAAACCAGATTCTTCAACCTTGTTGAATTTGAAAACGTCTGCACCTTTACCACCTGTTAATCTGTCTGCACCGATACCGCCAACAAGTGTATCGTTCCCTGCCAAACCGCTTAACACATCGTTTTTTGCAGTTCCTATTAAGATGTCACTACCAGGCGTAGGCTTTGTACTGACTGTAGTTAGTGTCGTTGTTGGTACTGGTGGTGTAGGAGTTGGTGTGGTTGTGGGAATTACTCCCGTCCCTGTGTTTGTAATCGAGTTATCACCAAACACTGAATTAAATGATTTAAACGAACCAATAAACTCTGCTGCTCCCGACAAACCAGTTAATACAATGCTAGTCACGGTGTTACTATTTGAGACAGCGTACTGTAATTCAATTTTATGATCCGTATAATCGTTATTGAATACAGAAGGTGTATTGCCCACTGGAAAGTCAATTGCATCATCATTTCCAAAATTGGAAATGGTGTAGGTGTAACTTCCGGCAACAACATTGAAATCAATGCTACCTGTTCCGGCATCATAAGGTGTTACATTTGCCGAAGAAACGGCAATGTGTTTTGAAATAGTGGAAATGGTCATTGCGTTTTCTTCTCAAAAATAAACTGTGTCAAATTTCATGGTAAATCGCCGCGCCTTTGTTTAAGAATTCTTGCGACTTTTCGTCCATGCCGATTTTTAATGCTTCTTCGTCAGCAATACCTTTTTCAGCGGCATAATTTCTCACGTCTTGGCTGATTTTCATCGAACAGAAATGTGGGCCACACATCGAACAAAAATGTGCGACTTTTGACGATTGTTTTGGCAAGGTTTCATCGTGGAATTCACGCGCTTTTTCAGGGTCTAAACCGATATTGAATTGGTCTTCCCAACGGAATTCAAAACGTGCTTTTGACGAATTACGCAAAATCCATTCGCGGGTTTCGTGGATATTTTTGCCGGTCGATAAATCCATAATCGTGTCGCCGCCCGCTTTTTGAAAAAACTGCCAATTTTCTCAATGTTCAAGCAATCGAACAAAACCCGCTTGCTCAAAATGATGGTCTGAAGTCAAAGATTGTGAAATTCTTTCTCTTTGCATAATCACGAAACTTGAGCAATCAACCAAACTCCAATTTTTATCTGGGCGTGATTTAAGCAAATCCCATGTTTGCGCGTCTAATTCTGGCGTGATGTGAATAATCTCAAACCATGACGTTACTTTCATTTTCTCAATAATTTTGATTTGCAACGGCTTTGATACATTCAACGGACTGCCTAACAATGCAACTAATTCGGCAATCACATAATTGCTAGTGACTAATTTCACGTTTTGACTTTGCCATTTCGTCATCAAATTTTTGGTCTGCAAATGAAACGGCTCGCTCGAAACCAGAAAATTTGCCCAACCAGACGTATCAACAAAAATCTTATTGGTCATTTTTTATCGCTTG
>JBAXMT010000351.1:0-2486 GCA_037134135.1 Methylococcaceae bacterium
TGAACACTACAACGAATAAATACAAAAACAGTTTTGCTTTTGCTGCCATTAAAACGGATGGCTCGGTGGTGTCGTGGGGCAATGAATATAATGCTTCGAGTAAATATGTGCCAATTGCCACCAGCAAAATCGATAAGATTACTGACGTTAAGCAAATTTATTCAACCGATTGGGGTGCGTTTGCGGCATTAGAAACAAACGGCTCGGTGGTAACGTGGGGAAGTGCAAATTACGGTGGTGATAGTAGTAAAGTCTCAACACAACTTATCAATGTTAAACAAATTTATTCCAATGCACAGGCATTTGCGGCACTAACAGACAATTCAGTGGTGACGTGGGGGAATTCAATCAATGGCGGCGATAGTAGCAAGGTCATAGGATTGAACGACGTTAAGCAAATTTATTCGACGGGAACTGCTTTTGCGGCATTAAAAAATGATGGTTCGGTGGTGACGTGGGGAAATGCAAATTTTGGAGGAAGTACAATTGTGGGAAAAGTTGATGTTCTTCCACAACTCATTAACGTTAATGGTATTTATTCTACCAATACAGCATTTGCGGCAGTGAAAGCTGATGGCTCAGTTGTGACGTGGGGCGATTTAAACTCTGGCGGAAACACGACAGATGCTACGTTGGCAAAATCACTCGATGGCACAGACAACACCAAAGATGTTACTGAAATCTTTTCGACTAACACCGCGTTTGCAGCTTTGCGAACAGATGGCTCGGTTGTAACGTGGGGAAATGCGGCTTATGGCGGAACAATTCCTACAACGTTAGTCAGCGAATTAGATGGGAAAAAAGATGTCATGCAAATTTATTCCAACGATCAGGCATTTGCAGCAGTACGAGCAGATGGTTCGGTAGTAACGTGGGGAAATACAACCACTTTCAATAACACGCTTCCTCCGCCCGCTAGTTTGCTCGACGCACAACCCAACACAAGTGACCCACTCCCAACAATTTACTCTACAGGAACAGCGTTTGCCGCATTAAAAAATGATGGCACGGTGGTGACGTGGGGAAATCAGTTGGCGGGTGGCGCGACGACAAGCAGCTCCGTTATTGCAGGTAAAATTGTTACCGTCGATGCTCAAACGAGTTTTGATGGCAATGCAAATCCTGAACATAAAGTGATAGAAATTTTCTCAACCTACAACAGTTTTGCCGCTTTGCGAGCAGATGGTTCGGTCGTGACGTGGGGAAGTGCGGCAACAGGCGGCGATAGCACGACAGATAAAACGTTAGCGGCGAAACTCAATGGCGATATTGATGTCATTCAGATTTATTCAACAGATTATGCGTTTTCAGCATTACGCGCTGATGGTTTGGTGGTGACGTGGGGTGGAAATGCACGTTTGGGTTTTGGTGGTGACAGCAGCACAGTTAAAGATTTAACGGGTGTAATAGGTTTTTCTGATGACAGTGAGTTGCTAACTGGCACAGATAAAAATGAAAAATTAGACGGCTTATCTGGCAATGACACGTTAATTGGTGGTTTAGGTGTCGATACTCTAACAGGAGGTTCAGGTTCGGATACCTTCAAATTCAACAACGTAAAAGAAACGGGCATTGATGCCAAAACCCGCGACACTATTACCGATTTCAAGCAAAGCGAAGGCGATAAAATTGACCTTTCTGCGATTGATGCAAACTCAAATTTGGCAGACGACCAAACCTTTAATTTTGTTGGTTCAGCGAATTTCACTAAACACGCGGGCGAATTACATTTTATAAAAGGAATCCTCGAAGGCGATACAAACGGGGATGGCAAAGCCGATTTTTCAATCCAACTCAATGGTGTAACAACATTGGTTGCTGCTGATTTTGTGTTGTAGTGAAATAGGAATTTTAAAAAATGAACCATTTATCGTTTTACATTCACGGCAACGCAGACGGTCACAACGAAATTTTAGAAATCCTGACGAGTTTTCTCTCTTTTTTTGAAGGCTTAACATCAAGCGGTGGCGCGTCGAATGGCTCGAATTTTTTAGAAGGCATTGCTAGCCTTGCGAACATTCACCCGTTATTAGTTCATTTCCCGATTGCATTTTTGAGTTTATTTGTTGTAGTGGATTTAATCGGCACGGCGACGAAAAAGTCCGAATGGCGCAGTTTTGCGAGCGGTTTGTTGTATTTAGGAACTGTGTTTGCGGGTTTGACGGTTTGGGCAGGATTTAATGCAGCGGACACGGTGCCGCACAATCACAATGTTCACGATATTATGGAACGCCACGAGCAATTAGGACTTTCAATTTTGGCATTATCAATGGCGTTATTAGCATGGCGATTACGCCGACCCGTTGACGGTTGGGGAATTTACAACGTCTTTTCGATAGTGCTTTTAGGATTGGTTATTTTTGGCGCAGATTTGGGTGGTTTGATGGTTTACAAATACGGTTTGGCAGTTGAAGCGGTGACTGTTCCGCTCGAAGACAGTCACCATCACGAATAATGTTTGTGGTGGTAAATTTGCCGTTTCATTG
>JBAXMT010000352.1:0-2480 GCA_037134135.1 Methylococcaceae bacterium
CGTTTTATTTGGTGCTTTTAGGTCGGCAAAATCTCTGGTTTCGGTGTGCCGCTTTCTGCCAAAATCGCCTCCAGTCGGTGTGCCAAAATCACGAACAACTGTTCTGCATCGGTCGCTACGCCAATCGGGTCACGTTGTAAGCCACTGCGTAACGCCCATTTCAGCCATTGATTGGTCGTGTTGGAATTCAGCAGGTTTTCAATGTGTAAATCGACGTTTTCAAGTTGGGTGCATGGGTTTAAATCGCTCATTTTGTAAAGTCCTCGAGGTTGTAATAATTTGCCAAACCTAAATGCGTCATTCGTTTTTCAATAGATTTGATGTGGTGTTTTTGAATCAAGCCGCGAACTTGATTGCGGCTTTTTCGCAGGGCTTTTGCCAGTTCAGCCATTCTCATTAGTTGCATTCGCGCTACCTCTCAACAGTTTTTTCATTTCCAAAATCGCCGCTTTTCGGATTTCAGGATTCGGTTCTGGTCGTGGCAAGCTCAACACATTTGCCATTTCTTTACAGCGTGCGTTAAAAGCGCGTTGTTCTTGGGTTAGCCCGTCGTCGCAATAGCCTAAAAACTGCGGCAAACGTGGCGCAAATGGCGAGCGTGTCCGTTTGCATTGCTCAATGCCTCGCGCCAATTCAGCAAGTGTTAGCCGTTCAATTTCGACCATCCACGAGTTATTTGGTTCGTCGCCGTATTCGTTGAACCATTGCGAACCGTAAATTTCACCCATGATTTGCCACAGTTTTAACGAGTTCTCAGGCGTGAGTGGCTGTGCTGTCGATGATGTTGTCGTTGTTGTTGTTGAAAGCGTTGGCACGTTCGCCGAGTTGTTTGGCGCGTTGGGCGGCTGACAGTTTTTTGTTATCGCCGTAATGTGTTGCATAATTGCCCCCGTTTGTTTTCAGTGAGTTTTGTAAATGAACGTGAAGCCCTGCATCTCCCCCGATTTGCAGGGCTTTTTCGTTTTGGAATTGAGCGCGTAACCCGTTTTTACTGGGCTTGTTATAAATCGTTAAAAAATGTTCAATTGATACGGTAGTTGTATGCCAGTAGTTGTGATTTCTAGCCCAGTCGTAACAATCGCGTTGTTCAGTGGTTAAATTTGCCACCGTTAAAAAATTTTCTACGCCATTAGTAGTAATAGTTCTTTTTAGTTTAGTTTCTGTTTCGGGTGACTTTGTGTCACTACTCAAGTGACTTTCTGTCACTGCGCGGGGTGACACGCTGTCACTGTGTGACTTTCTGTCACCGTGCAAATTCAACGTGTAACTGTTGGCTTTATTGGTCGAGCGCGTGACTTTTAGCAGTTCTGCAATTTCGAGTTTTTCAATCTGCCGAATCACCGAGCGTTTATCCATACCGCACTCTTTCGCCAGTGTGTCATGTGATGGGAAACACAAGCCCGTTTCAGGATTGGTGCGATTCGCCAGCATCAACAACACAATTTTCTGCATCGCGGGTAATTCCTTCGCAACCGCCCACGTCATGGCTTGAAAGCTCATTTTTTGATTCTCAATTTTGAAATGGTGATTTTTGGCATGGCGTTAAAAAAGTCAGGTCGCAACTCTTCTTTTGTCACTTCGCCGTTGGTAATGACTTCAATTTGAATGGCTCGCTCAATCGGTACGTCGTCACGGTGCAACCAATTCCAAACGTGTTGCTGTTTCGAGCCGCACGCTTTCGCTAATTTTGTTTGCGAACCTAATAAATCAATGGCGCGTTTAACGTGTGGATTCATAAAAAACCTCCTTTCTAAAACATCTATTATACGAAAATAGTTGTATAATTAACAACTTATTTTGTTAGGTTTTACACAACTAGAGTTTTAAACTTGACCGCACAGAAGATTCCTTTTAACAAAGATAGCTAACCGATAAAAAGGAGCGAGAATCAGGGTCATTACTTCTGTATGGCGTGCTATTCCTGCACGTCGCGGTTAAGAAGTAGGCGTGTCTCGAAAAAATTATGAATACACTAGGCAAAAGATTGAAAGCGGCGCGTAAAAGCAAAGGCTTTACGCAACAGGAATTAGAAAAACTCAGCGGCGTTTCGCAGCAGTTAATTTCTAAAATTGAGAGTGAAAAAATTGAAAGCACCACCGAAGTGTTTAATTTAGCCGAAGTGCTAGATGTGAATGCGAAATGGTTGGCGACGGGTAACGGTGAAATGAGCGGGGAAAGCCGTGCGGTAAGTAATGAGCATTCCCGCGAGGATTTGAACCTTCTCAACATGATTAACAGCATGACATCGAAACAAAAAAACGATACTACGCAGCTCATTGAGAGTTATTACAGGGAAAACCAGCTAGTTATTGACGAGTTTATTGCTCGGCAAAATATGCCGCGTAAAGTCGCTTGAAGAAACCCGCTTTAAAAAGGCGGGTTTTTTCTTGAAAAATCAAAATAATAAAGAGCGAAAATGATTACTGATTTCAAAAAAATAGATTCACTTTCACCTTCGGATTTTGAAATTTTCGTCCGTG
>JBAXMT010000353.1:0-2475 GCA_037134135.1 Methylococcaceae bacterium
CCTCACCTCCAACGGAAGGTTAGAAAAATATGGAACAAACAAAAATTTTGATTCAACAAAAAAACGATACGCAAAACGAAATTCTGCGTTGTGCGTTGGGTCTATTTGTCACGAAAGGTTATTTTAATACGTCGTTGAGTGAGATTGCTTGCGCTGCTCAGTTGTCGCAAACACAAGAAATTTACACGCATTTTGACAGCAAACAACAACTCGCCGCCACGTTGTACAACAGCATTGTCGATAGTTTAAGCGTGTCGATTGATGAAATTCGTCGTCGTAATAAAAAAGCCTCTGAGCAATTACACAGTTTAGTTAATTTGCTCTTTAAACTGACCGAAGAAGCACCCGAAGCCTTACGATTTTTATTTTTGGTTAACGCAGCTGAATTTTTACCCGATGAAAAACCCTTTTTGCAAACGCCCGCCGTCAATAAAATGCTGAAAATGATTCAATTAGGCATTAACAACGGTGAAATTCGCAGCCTTGCGCCGATGCTTATTTACAGTTATTTTTTCGGCATTATTAACACCACGTTGGCGTTGATGCTTAACGGCACGCTTGAAAAACGCAGCGAATTGTATCAATCGCAAGCGTGGTTGGCGGCTTGGAATGCCATTGTTAAGAAATAGTGGTTTCATTGTGAAAACTAATTTAAATCATGAATATGGATACTTGGTATTACGTTTCGTTAGGTGTTTCGATTTTTTTATTGCTTGTCGGTATTATTTTAAAAAAAACGCAACGTTATAATGAATCCGCGTTATTACTCCGGATTTCGCATCGAGAATTAGCACAGCAACAAGTAGCTCTGGATCAACATGCTATTGTTTGTATTGCTGATAAATCAGGAAAAATCACTTACATTAACCAAAAGTTTTGCGACATAAGTGGCTATAGTTCCGAAGAATTACTGAGTAATAATCATATTCTTAGCGAGAAATGTCATCCGCGTAAATTTTTTGTACAAATATGGCAAGCCCTGAGCAAAGGTGAAACGTGGCAAGGCGAAGTTCAAAATAAAACCAAAAACGGTAAATTGTATTGGGTGAAATCGACGCTTGTTCCCTTTTTAAGTGCTGACGGTGATATTGATCATTACGTTTGTATTCGGACAGATATTACCGCGCAAAAAGAAATCGAAAATATCACACGAAAAGCCGAAAAATGGCAAAGAACCATTCTAAATAATTTGGGTGATGGCGTTTATACTTTGGATGGCGACGGAAATCTGACTTATTTTAACGCCGAAGCGGAACGCATGTTGGGCTGGAAGTTTGAAGATATTAACGGTAAAGCCATTCACCCGATTATTCACCATCATCGCGCTGATGGTTCGCCGTTAGCACTTGAAGATTGTCCCATTGCGTTGAGTATGCGTGATCAAAGCACTTATCGTTCTGATGATGAGGTTTTTTTTCATAAAGATGGCAGTCGTGTACCCGTCAGCATGGTCGGTGCGCCGTTGTTGGATAATGGCGAACTTATCGGTTCGGTGGCTTGTTTTCATGACAGTAGTTCGCAAAAAATTATCGCGCAAAAACTTATCGATGCAAAAGAAGCCGCTGAACAAGCGTTGCGGATTAAGTCGGATTTCCTTTCGACCATGAGTCATGAAATTCGTACGCCGATGAATGGCATTATTGGCATGGTCGATTTATTACTAGACACACCGCTTAATGATGAACAACTCGAATTCACGCAGATTATTAAATCATCTTCACATCTGCTACTGACCATTATCAATGATATTTTAGATTTTTCTAAGATTGAAGCGGGACAGCTTCACATTGAATCCATTGATTTTTCAATCGATAGTGTTTTAGAAGGTTGCGTCAACATTATTACAACAAAGGCTTGCGAAAAATCGTTATCTCTTGTCATGTTTATTGACCCTGAAATTCCCGATTGGCTAATTGGTGATCCGATGCGATTGCGTCAGATTTTGCTTAATTTTCTAAGTAATGCCATTAAGTTTACGTCGGAAGGCGAAGTGATTGCGCGTGCTATTTTGTTGAATAAAACGGATGATAAAGTTTCGATACGCTTAGAAGTGAGTGATAGTGGTATTGGTATTTCGCCTGAAGCACAGCAGCATTTGTTCCAACCATTTTCACAAGCCGATAGTTCGACGACCCGAAAATATGGCGGCACAGGTTTAGGCTTATCGATTTCTAAACGCTTGATTGAACTAATGGGTGGCGATATTGGCTTAGAAAGCAAAGCGGGTGAAGGTTCTACATTTTGGATAGAGCTTTCGTTAGATATTTTGCACCAAAATCAAGTTTTCCGTATTGAAGAAACGCATGGAAAGCGCATTCTAGTGGTCTGTGATAATTCAGGAAATCATGATTTTTATTTGAGTTACTTGAGTTCGTGGGGGGTTTTAATTAACACCACAGACAATATCGATGAAATGTTGTATTTGCTGGCAGAGGCACAAGCGATTCATCAAGATTACGAAGTATTGATGCTGGT
>JBAXMT010000354.1:0-2454 GCA_037134135.1 Methylococcaceae bacterium
GATACCACAACAATACAGTTTGCTAATGTCTTCTGTACAAAATGCAATAAACCGATAAAATCTTATCGATCTAAACATAATAAGTGGTGTGGTGAATGTATGTCTAGATATAATAAACAGCGCAGTTTAGAGCGAAAAAGACTGGTGCTGTCGCATTATAGTGGTGGTGTGTGCGAATGTATCAAATGCCACAGGTCAGACATATTAACTCTCAGCATAGATCATATTATGGGTGGTGGTCTTGAACACTTACGCTCGCAAAATATTGCTGGTGGTGGTTCATTACACCGATGGTTAATAAAACACAACTTACCAGATGGGTATCAAACTTTGTGTATGTGTTGTCAATTCATAAAAGAAGCAGAAATAAATCAGCAAAAACTTTTAAACATAGACCAAACGCGCTATAGGCGATATAGGACGAAATTGAAGTTTGATGCTATTAATAAATATAGTTATGGTATGTTACAATGCGAATGTGGTTTCTCCGATATTAGAGCACTGACAATTGACCACACTAATGGTGGCGGCAGATCACATAGGTTAGTTACAAGCGGCAGTGGCGGGCATAATTTCTATCGCTGGCTTAAAATGCATAATTATCCAGATGGCTATGGTGTTCTATGTGCTAATTGCCAAATGAAAAAGGAAATATGTGTTGAGATTAATAGGCCAAATTTGGAAGATTTATCGCTACGATTTGACACTATCACGAAAGAAAAGCGCGCTGCCAATGGTATATCTGCTGCAAAATCGAATTGCAAAAAAACTAATATAATCTATGCTACGTTATTGCCAATTATAGAAGAAATGAGATATTCTGGCAAAGGTTGGAGAGAAATAGCACAGTTGTTAAACGAATCTGGTTATAAAACACGAGCAGGAAATCCGTGGACAAATACTGCTGTTTATCGTAATCTAGTTATTTATCCCAAACAACGTAATGCAAAGTATTGTTAGAATAGCAAAAATACAATATGAAGTTGCAAGACCTTTATTTACTTGAGTCTGTTGAAGACGAATACACTATATCAAACCCAAGTAAGCGCTCCTATGCCATCTTCCGAAATCTATTTAATAATAATTGGGATAAATTAAAAAGTCTTGCTAGACAACACAGGTTTAATCAAATAATTGACCTACTAAACAAAAGCATTAAGAAACAATTACGATTATCGCATTTGAAACGAAAAATTGAGTTCTCATTATCCGACAAATCGGAATGGGACAAAGACCCAAGAACGACCATTGAAGCAGCAGGGTTGTCTGAGCCAAAGGGAAATTCTCCAATATTTATACGCGTGAATAAAGCTTTCGCGGATGCCCTTGCTAACAATGATAAGCCTAAAATATTACACGACTTCAGAAATATTATGCTGCACGAATTCACGCACGTGTCGCAATGGAGGCGACACGCCTCTAGTATGGACGAGGTTCGTCAGCCACAATGGTGGGACAAACTAACTGAATTAGCTAAACAAGAATCGGGTGACGAAAAGGTTGATCCGTCAATTTATAGTGGGCAATTACTCGTTGACCCGAATACCGAGTTCAAGACACCCGGATTAAAAGATGCACTACTACATGCTTATTTCTTGAATAAGTCAGAATTCCCAGCACACGCCCAAACAGCCATGCTGGAATTATTGTCAACAATGCAACGCGGCAACATACATCGCTCCGGACAAAACTGGAAAGAGATTATGATGAAGTATGTGTTGCAACTTAAGCAAACCGTTGCAGACCCACTTAAAGTGCCATCTAAATTAAAAGAAGCATCACAAGTAGTCAATCTTTATAGCAGCTTGTTACAAGATATGCCAGATATATGGCAAAAATTCTTGGATTTGATGCAGCAGTGGACAGAATCAATGTCTGCTAATGACTTTGAACTGCCGTAGTCATTTCTTGGGCGATGTTTTGAAACTCTTCCAAGTCTTCAAACCAAAAACCGTAGCGGCGCACGTTTTGTGCTAATATATCTAGAATTGGCACAATCATCCAGCGAGGATTTCCATTTTTGTCGAGTTTTTGCACGTCCGAAAGCACAATTCTACCGAAGTCATCTTTAACAGTAATTCGTTTCTTGTTCTCGACGATTACCTCTGGTTCGCAGACAGGTTCAATCCTGGTTAGGTGCAGGTCTAACAAAGCATCTTGTTGGGAATCTTTCAGAATTTCCCATACTTCACCAGCCAACGTTATACAAAAGTCGTAATTGCCTTTCTGCCAGATCTTATTGGCAGCTGAAAACTTCCTGACGTTTCCTAAATTCAACCTGCCATTCCTAAAAGGCTTGGCGTCTGATAATTCAGCAACAACAGATACGGTCTCCAGATTGGGATGCTTTTTGGTCTTAACTTCAGCCAATTTTTCAGAAATCGCAGCCGGTGCGGGCCAGACTAACGCCATGATAATCTCCTAGGGTTTCCAATTCCATGTTTCAGTATTGTT
>JBAXMT010000355.1:0-2448 GCA_037134135.1 Methylococcaceae bacterium
TGCCGCATTTTATTTTTGGAACTTTGTTCGGGCTTTTTAGCTCTTAATTCGCATTCAAACTCCTCTTTACAATCGATCAAAAACTGAGCCATTAGATGGTGTAAATATCTTGTGATAAAGCCGCGTTGCATATTCGTCAGTATCACCTGCAATGTAATCACAAATCACCCGTAATCTGTCATTTTCATTATTCTGCCGCTGGTATTTTTCATAATGTTTTCTCTCAAGCAATCGCTTCGGATTATTTGCTAAAGCATCAAACAACCGCAGAATCATTTGTTGTCCTTTATAGACGAGTGTTTGAACTTCTGGCGTTTCTATGACTTTGATGGCGACAATTTGCTTGAATATTTCTAACTCTTGAGATAACGATTCAGACATCACGGCTTGCAAATCTAAGAAAGGATTGGTGAAACAATTTCGAGTGTTAATTTCAATTTGACTGATGAAATAATTGACTAAATAACTGATGGCTTTTTTACGAACTCGATTCTTACCCGAAAATAAATCCTGCACTATGTTTGCTTTAGTGCCGTTTCGTTCATAATCAAAAAAATGCAAATCAACATGATTTAACCAATCTTTTTCTGTAATCAAATTTAACGCAATGCCATCTTCTAAATCGTGAATCCCATAAGCAATATCATCTGCAAGTTCCATGATGGACGTATCAAAACTTTTAAATATCGTTTTACTGTGTTTATTTGGAATGGGTTTGATAGTCAAAAATTGTTACACATCGTCATTTGAAAATGGTTTTAGAATCCAATCAAAATACGCTTTATCACAATCAAAGACGCTACATTTAGCTGGGTAAAAAGAATCAATGTTGAGTGGAGCCTTGCTTCCATCATAAATATCAATGTTGACAACATTAGAATAAATTGTGGGATATTTGAGCAGTCCAAGTAGTGTTCGTCGAGTAAGATTTAAACCGTCAGAATCCGAGTATTCACCTAATTGCGTACAAATACGAAATGATTGAGCATTTCCCTCAAAACCGCCGTGATTTCTCATCGCATAATTGAGAGCTACTTCGCCACCATGCCCAAAAGGAGAATGTCCAATATCGTGAGCAAGTCCAATGGCTTCAATTAGGTTTTGTGAAGGGATAAATTGAGCGCATTCATCATCACGATATTTTTCATACAAATGCTCTGCAATACCCCCTGCTATTTGAGCAACTTCTAACGAATGGGTTAGACGAGTTCGATAAAAATCACTTTCGCCGAGTCCTAAAACTTGTGTTTTCCCCTGTAATCGTCGAAATGATGCAGAATGAATAATACGCGCTCTATCGCGGGCATAATTATCTCGATTGGGGCTAGATGTTGCATATTTTCGTTCTTGCCAGCTATTCATGTGAAACCTTTTTGTGGTTTTTTATTTGTTAGATAAACAATAATAATACAAAACATATCAGCAAACTTTTCATAAGATTTATTTATCGTTTAAAGTTTTCACTTTGCTCAAAAATACTTCGTTTGTTATCGCTTTTCTCAGCCATTACTTTTCCTTTTTAATTGCTTTTCGACATTCATCTAACACCCGCAAAGCATCATTCTTTGGCAATTCTCCAATTTCAGCAAGTACCCGTTCAGTAAAACTCGAAATATCCCCCAAAGGCATCAGCTCTGGTTCACCACTGCCTTTAACGCTTTCTGGTAACAATCCCTTCGCCTTCACTATTTCAGCTTTAATCTGAGCCACTGACAAATTTTGATTCAGTGCTATTTGATACAGGTTATCCGCAATATCGGCATTGATAGGTGCGCTGATTTCATAGCAAGCGGTTAATGAGATTCCTTCGCGGTCTTTATCTTTAAAGTAACTGGCAAAGTTCATGTAACGATTCAGAGTTTGATGTCCGTCAGCGCATAATGCGCTAATAGATTTTACCCAGTTGCCAAATTCGATATTTGAAGGTAGTCTTTCTCTTGCCTGTAGAAGTATCAATCCTTTCATCATTTGAGATTGACTATTTATTTCGACATAGCGGGCAGCCAGTTCTTGTATGGAAAGATTAGTTAAACTTGATAAAAATGATTCGATGGAGAAATCTGGAAGAGTATCTATTTTTGCTATTGGTGTTCGGCTACGAAAACCTTGTGGTTTTATTTTACTGGTCATTGCGCTTTTCTTTATATATTTTTAGTAATTCGGACAATACACCGTTTATTTCGTTAGTAGCCTTTTGATTGTCCAATTCTGTAACACCCAACCCTAAACTCGCTGCTTCTTTATACACTTTTCTTTCACAAATAGCCGTATTTAAAAGAGTTATATCTTGATAATTACCAAAAAAATCTCTAGCTTGATTTAGATCGTCCATATTTGGATTTGTAGGCGACATTGTGATAACAGCACAGGAGATAAGTGTTTGATTGAAATCCTTTG
Source organism: Methylococcaceae bacterium (assembly GCA_037134135.1). GTDB lineage: Bacteria > Pseudomonadota > Gammaproteobacteria > Methylococcales > Methylomonadaceae > UBA10906. The sequence goes on from JBAXMT010000355.1 coordinate 2,398, forward strand.
CTTCTTTGATGACATTAAGCATTGATGGAAGTGTGTCCAAATCCCATTGAG
>JBAXMT010000356.1:0-2432 GCA_037134135.1 Methylococcaceae bacterium
GGCATTCCCCCTGAAAAAATGGCGGAGGCAATGGCTGAATTACAAGCCCATTGACGACTATGGCACTCATACATTTTTACGAAAAAATCGGTTGTGGCAACAACACCAAACAAAAAGACCTGCTGATTGAAGCAGGTCATTGGCTGATTGAACATGATTTACTGACGCACGATTGGCACAGTGAACCTGAAAAATTACGTTCGTTTTTTGGTGATAAACCCGTTGTTGAATGGTTCAATCGCGCCGCACCTGCGATTAAAAACGGTGAGTTAAATCCTGCTGAAATCGATGCGAAGCAAGCGATTGAATTGATGCTTGAACAACCGTTGTTAATTCGTCGCCCGTTGATGGAAATTGGCAATCATCGCATGGCGGGTTTTGAAACGAGCGAGGTTGAGCAGTTTTTAAATTTAGAAACCGAGGGCGATTTAGAAAGTTGCCCGAAAAAAGATTCGGCAAGAGTGTGTCGAAATGAACGCGGTTGAATTAGAAAATGCGGCAGGCATTCCAAAAGCTGTCGCACTCTCTGAGCGAGTGCATTGGATAGGTGCGCTCGACCCGAATTTGCGGACGTTCGACATCATTTTAAAAACCGCCAATGGCACGACTTATAACGCTTATGTGATTCGTGGCAGTGAAGGCGTAGCGGTAATTGATACGGTCAAAGAAGGGTTTGCTAGCGATTTTTTTGCGCGTTTAGAAAGCGTTGCGGATTATTCCGAAATAAAAGTCATTGTTTTAAATCATTTAGAACCCGACCACACGGGCGCGTTGCCAGAATTGATGCGTCGTGCGCCGCAAGCGCAATTGTATATCTCGCAAAAAGCCCAATCGATGCTTAAAGGGTTATTGAAACAGGAAGAGCTTCGTTTTACGCCTGTTTTGACGGGCAATTCAGTTTCGTTGGGTGATAGAACGTTGCACTTTTTGCACACGCCTTATTTGCATTGGCCTGACACGCAATGCACGTTTTCACCTGAAGAACAGATTTTGTTTTCGGGGGATGTTTTTGGCTGTCATTTTTGCGACAACCGTTTATTCAATGACAAAGTCGGTGATTTTCGATTTTCGTTTGAGTATTACTATTCTTACATCATGCGTCCGTTCAAAAGTTATGTGCTTTCGGCATTGGAATTGATTGAACCACTGACGATTTCAACGATTGCACCCGCGCATGGCCCAATTTTACGCGACCGTCCACAACGTTACATTCAACGTTATCGCCAACTTTCTAGTCCATCGTTGCATAGCGAATTAAGCGAAAACCAAAAAACTTTATTGATTTTTTACATCAGCTCTTATGGCAACACGCGCCGCATGGCAGAAGCGATTTATAACGGTGCGATGCAAGTCGCAGACGTTCGCGTGTCGCTTTACGATTTGGAAGGCGGTGAAGTTGCGCCGTTTGTCGATTTGATTGAAGAAGCCGACGGCATGATTTTAGGTACGCCAACGATTAACGGCGACGCAGTGAAACCGATTTGGGATTTGCTTTCGTCGCTTGCTGTGGTGAATTTAAAAACAAAACTCGGTGGCGTGTTCGGTTCTTACGGTTGGACAGGCGAAGGCGTGCGAATGGTGGAAGACCGTTTGCGCGGTTTAAAACTGCGCGTACCGATTGCGGGTTTGCGCGTGAAATTGATTCCGACTGACGACGAAATTTTGGAATGTGAGGCGTTCGGGTTGGAACTCGCCAAAGAATTGATGGGATTGCGTGGCGCGAGAGAAATCAATTTTGAAGATTTGTAAAAATTCAACCGATCCACGGACGCATCGGTACAAAACTCATTGACCCGCAACGGCAATGAACAACAGGAATCCTCCGATTCCACTACGAAAATTGGCTAGATTGATAATTTTCGAGATTCTTTTTTCATGTTTGAGGAGTACGAAAAATGGCAAAAGCGACCATTACTTTTGAAGATATAAATGTCACCGTCACCGTCCCAGCAGGCACGCGCGTAATCGAAGTTTCTGAAAAAGTCGGTTCAGCAATCACTTACGGTTGCCGCGAAGGCGATTGTGGGACGTGCATTATGAAAGTCACCGACGGCTGGAATAATTTGAGCGAACCTTCTGTTTTAGAAGACAAAGTGTTGCGCGAAAATATGGCAGGCAAACACAATCGTTTGGCGTGTCAGGCACAAGTTTTGGGCGGCAAAATTTCTGTCAAACCTGTTTAATTCAAATAACTTTTTGAGGTGTTTTTATGGCATTAGTTACCTTTACCAGCCCCGAGTACCGTGACAAAACGGTTTATGCGGTAGCAGGCAGTCACACACAAACCGTTTTGAAACTCGCGCTTGAAAACAAAATCCCCATCAATTTTGAATGTGAAGATGGCGAATGTGGAACGTGCGTGGTGAAAGTGTCGAGCATCGACAAAAAACATCAACGCATGGGCGGCCCTTTGACTGAAAAAGAAAAAGCCG
>JBAXMT010000357.1:0-2420 GCA_037134135.1 Methylococcaceae bacterium
GTGGAGTTTCTCCTCCGTGAGGGGGGCGTTACGAGCCGTCTCCAGAGGAATGACCGAGGAGACACAGATGCCGGAGGACTCCATGACAAGCGACTCTCCGACACGACCGGACAGGGCGACATCAAAGGGGGTTTTGCTCCGTGGTTCGATGCGTCCGCCGAAGGACTGACGGAGTCGCTTGTCGAGTTCGGGATCATCGGTCTTCCAGATGCGGTCGCCCGCTTTCAGACGCTTCGCATCGAGGTGGCCGTGACGGAAGTAGTAGCGGTTCCCCCGGATTTCGTAGATACGGCCTCCCTGCTCCTGATCGGTATCCGCCCCCGTATCGAAAACGATACCGTCTCCCGGCTTGAGCGGAGCCTCGGCCTCAAACGAGACAAAATCGGATCCAAGCTCCGCAATCCTGCCAACAAAGGGCCCGCGTTTCTTGCCGAACCGGGCATGCACAAGTTCCCGGTGATTCACACCGTGAATCCATCCCGGATAGAGACCCCGGGAGAAGGTCATCTCCAGTTGATAGATGTCCTCACGACTTGCCTGGGCGCTTTGTCCGGCCATTGCGGCGTCAATCGCCTTCCTATAAACTTGGCAGACGGCTGCCACGTATTCCGGGGACTTGAGCCGTCCTTCGATCTTGAAACAACTGCAGCTCCCGCGCCGTCGCCAAAAAGAACACAAGTCCCGCGGTCTTTCCAATTAATGAATCTTGTGATGGTTTCAGCCCCGATGACCAGCACATTCTTGTAGATGCCGGATTTTACGAATCCTTCTGCCACGGAAAGAGCATAGGCAAAACCGGAGCAGGCGGCAGCGAGGTCGAAGGCGCCGCAAGTTGCGCCGAGCTTGGCTTGAAGATAACAAGAGGCGGACGGGAATATCATGTCCGGCGTTGTGGTCGCGACGATAATCAGGTCCAGATCTTGAGGCGTCAGCCCGGCATTCTTGAGAGCCTCCTGCGCTGCAGGTAAAGCGAGATCGCTTGTGGCCTGATGCGCGGCGGCGACGCGTCTTTCGCGGATTCCCGTGCGCGTCCGAATCCACTCGTCCGTGGTGTCCACGATCTTTTCCAAATCAAAGTTCGTAAGAACTTTTTCGGGGAGATAAGCTCCAAGACCGATAATTGCAGCGCGATTCACGACAGGCATGGGTTCGTACGTTCCCTTAGAGGATCATTCGTTCGAAAGCGTGCGTTGTGGATTATTCGGAATACTTGGAATCGATTGATGCAAATGAGGGGCAATGGCTTCGATGATCTGTTCCTGGGTTTTGTAGCGGCCGGTGGTATCGGATTCTTTGGTTTCCACATTTGCGGCTGTCATCAGCGGATTCACATCATTGCTGGTGCCCAGCTTTGCATCAGCGCCATGTTGAAGCAAAAATTTCATTGCGGGGATATCGGCGCTTTTGGCCGCACGCAGGAATGGTGTAGTGCCAGCGATCAGCATGGTGTCTGTGCCACGATCTAGCTTGAGCCGGTAGGGCGCCTGCTGGTTGAGCCGCACATTGACATTGGCACCTTTGGCTAGCAGCGCTGCAATCAGTTCAAAGGCCGTGTGCTGGTCACCCAAAACTTCAGGGGCCGGGCGGTTGGATTCCGGCATGATGTTGAAATCGACGGCCGCATACAGGGGCGAGCGGTTGGTATCGTCGTTCAGATTCACGTTGGCACCGGCTTCGATCAACCGATAGGCCACGTCATAATGACCGTTGATGATCGCAATCAACAACGACGTGATGCCTTTGGGAGTGGCGGCATCAATCAGTGCACCGGCTTTGAGCAGGGGATTGATACAGGCAAGGCAGCCTTCACGGGCGGCAAACAGCAAGGGCGACATGCCGCCCGGTGGCAGCCATTTTTCGCGCGGCTCCGTGGTCACCTGGCGTTCCCATGGTTCGACATTGGAAACGGCATTGATGTTGGCTCCATGTTTCACCAATACGCCGATCAGATTGGCATGGTGTTGTGCCATCGCCCACATCAAGGCGGTCTGGCCATGCCAGGTTTCGCGCGCATCCACGCTGGCGCCTGCTGTCAGCAGTGTTTCCACACTGTCGTTGTCACCGGTGCGGGCTGCTGTCATCAGCACGGTTTCGCCTTCGCGGGCAAGCTCGTTGGGATTGGCGCCGGCTTTCAGCAACTGCGCCAGCATGCCGGCTTTGCCATTTTGTGCTGCCAGATAAATTGCAGTAATGCCATAACGGTTGCGGGCATTGGCATCAGCGCCTTTGTTCAGGAGTGCAGCAACCAGCTCTGCATCGTTGTTCTGTACGGCATAGTGAAGGGCAGTGGTGCCATCAGCTTCGCTGGAGTTGCTGCTGTTTCTGCCATCCAGCAAGCGCTTCGCGGTAGCGTGATCGCCTGCCTTCAGGGCCGCCACCAGGGCCGGGTAGCGGCCGAGACGGGTAGCCACCAGCACCAC
>JBAXMT010000358.1:0-2418 GCA_037134135.1 Methylococcaceae bacterium
GCGAAGGTACGGGTTTGGGATTATCTACGGTCATCGGCATGGTGCATTCGTCACACGGACACGTTTTGATTGAGTCGGATTTGACCGAAAAAAACCACGGCACGACGTTTAGATTATTATTTCCACAACCATCTGAAATGCTTTGAGTATGTGAAATCATACGCGAAAATCTTTTATAATGCGCCAATGCGCCAATGCGCCAATGCGCCAATGCGCCAATGCGCCACAATCGGCTTAACCTGAAAATGATAGAAAATTCTTTACTAATGAAAAAAAATGTCGCACGTTGTTTACTAATTGTCATGGTTTTGAGTTGGCAATTGATAGCCCATGTAGCGTTTGCGAAAGCGACTACATTGGATGTTGGCACAGTCAATCAATCGTCTATTTTATTGAGTTCTTATTTGGGCGTTTTGGAAGATTCTACGGGTGTTTTAACGCTAGCGGAGGTGCAAAAAGAAGACGTTGCCCAACGATTTCAAACCGATTTGTCCGCGAATAAACCGTTAAATATGTCTTATACGTCGTCCGCTTATTGGCTACGATTAGAATTAGAAAACAGCAGCGATAAACCGGTTGAGCGAGTGTTAGGCGTTGACCATCCGCTACTGGCGAATCTTGATTTTTATTTTCAAACCGACAACCAACATTATGAAACCGTTCACACCGGCTATTTACAACCTTTTGAAAATCGTTCCTACCAAAGCCGCATTTTTGCATTTCCGATTAGTTTGCCCGCCCACAGTCAGCACACACTTTATTTACGGGTTCAAACGCCCAACGCCATGATTCTGCCCATTTTATTATGGCAACCCAGTGATTTTCATATCGATGAACGTAACGATTATTCCATTCAAGCCCTTTATTTTGGACTTGTCATTGCCATCGGATTACTGAATCTGGTTTTCGCGCTGGCTTTAAAAGAATTCGACTATCTGTTATATGTCTGCATGATTATTTTTGTGGCGTTAACCATGATTGCTAATAGAGGATTTGGTAGCGAATTTTTATGGCATAGTTCACCGTGGCTAACTCGGATATTACCGCCGTTATCTTTCGGTGCGCTCGCGTTGGTATCACAGTTATTTTTTATACGCCGAATACTCGATACTCCCACTCTTGCGCCCAAAATAGATGACGCTTTAAAACTGCTTATTGGCATACACCTCCTTACCCCTATTGTATTGGCATTTACATTTCACCTCGCCAAATTTATCCCTGTTAGTTTTGCGATTTCCGCTCTGCTTATCCTCATTGTCAGTGTCATTGGAATGCGAAAAGGAAAACGTAACGCTTATTTTTTATTCGCCGCTTTTTTCTTATTAGCGATTGGCGTAATTACAAATGGACTGCTGGTGTTAGCAATTATTCCCATCAACATTTTTACACTTTACAGCACGCAAATTGGTTCCGCATTAGAACTCCTGGTGTTCACCTTTTTGTTAATCGACCGCTATCAAATTATCCGCGAAGAAAAACAAAAAAATATCATCGCACTGCTGGAAGCGAAGGATGAAAATGACCTGTTAAATCGTCAAGTTAATCAAATGCAGAAATTAGAAAGTCTTAGCCGTTTAACGTCGGGCATCGCCCACGATTTCAATAATATCTTGACCGGCATTTTGGGTTATAACGAATTAAATAAATTTTCTGCCGAAGATATTCAGAATGATGAAGCGTTGAAAATGGACATTTTGAATAATGCGAATCAGGTTGAAAAAGCGGGTTATCGCGCCGTCGATTTAATTAAAAAAATGATGACTTATTCGCGCCAAGATACGCACAAAACCGAGATGGATGTAAAACCAACGCAGGAAGTGATTAACGAAGTGGTGGACATGTTGCGCCCCGCGTTAACCAGTCGAATCAATCTGCAAGTGGTTTTTGACTGTGAGCAAACCATTCAAATTGATGCGATTGATTTGCATCAAATCCTGACCAATTTGACGGTGAATGCGCGTGATGCGTTGAAAGAACACGGGGGTGGTGTCATTACGATTGCGTTGAAAACCGCGCCGAATGTGTCGGCGCACTGTGTCGCGTGCGCGGAAATGATTCAAGGCGATTTTATTGAATTGAGAGTGTCGGATAATGGAACGGGGATTGATTCAACAATAATTAACCGAATTTTCGATCCTTTTTTCACCACTAAAAAAATCGGTGAAGGCACGGGCTTAGGATTATCCACCGTTATCGGCATGGTGCGTTCGTCACACGGACACGTTGTCATTGATTCAACTATGAACGAAGAAAACCACGGCACGACGTTTAGATTATTGTTTCCATCACAATTGGAAAATGCGTAATGGAAAAATTGTGTGTTTTTCAAGGTGAATTTGCATTGCAGCGGCTGCCCAAACAAACGCAAGAACCTTTACGCGCGTGGGATGCAGCGGATGAATATATTTTAGAACACGT
>JBAXMT010000359.1:0-2416 GCA_037134135.1 Methylococcaceae bacterium
TTGTATTTATGCCGATTGTCTTGGCTTACACGACTTGGGTTTATCGCATCATGCGCGGTAAAGTGACAGTTGAACAAATTCAAGCGAATCAACATACAATGTATTGAATTTACAACTTCTTCACGACCCGAAAGGCGATTTAAAAATGCAAACTGAATCAGATATTAGAAAAGGAATTGAAAACAACGAATTCTCGTTTTTCTACCAACCTAAAGTATCCTTGGTAACAGGGAAAGTAACTGGTTCAGAGGCATTGATTCGATGGATAAAACCCGATGGCACGGTAATTTTGCCCAGTAAATTTATTCCCATTGCAGAACAATCTGGACTTATTAAAGAAATTACCTGTCACATGTTTCCGAAATTGGTCGAAGATATTTTGGTTTTGACCGATGTGGATGAGCATTTAGTCACGTCATTTAACACTTCTGCAAAAGATTTTGAAGATAATTGTTTTACACAATCTGTGTTGCACACGTTAAAAAATTCGGCGTTACCTACTAGCAAAGTACAAATTGAGCTAACAGAAACTGCGACGTTTGAAGCGGCAAGTGTTATCAAAGATAACATTATGATTTTGCGTAATGCTGGTTTGAGTTTGGCTATGGATGATTTTGGTACGGGTTATTCTTCAATCGACACATTGAGCAAGTTGCCGTTCACCACGATTAAGTTAGATCAAGGAATTGTGGGGCGAATGCTTACGTCCGATAAAAATGCCACGATTGTTTCAACCTCTATTCGTTTAGCACATGAATTGGGACTAAGTATTGTGGCAGAGGGCGTTGAAAGTGAAGAACAATACCATTATTTGTTAAACGCAGGCTGTACAGAAGTGCAAGGGTTTTGGATAAGTAGACCGATGCCGATTTCTCAATTCATTAGTTTTATTTCCACTGATTTTAGTTGGTCTTCAGGCATTCCCGTTGGATTGATACACATGGCAATTGTTGATCATGTTCAATGGCGAAAAAATTTAGTCAGCGAGTTGATTAAAACGGCTTCACTTCCTGAGGAACATCCTAACCGTCAATTACTCAAAACACCGCCGCTATCTTGCACAGAATGCCGTTTAGGTCGCTGGTATTATGGCGTAGGACAAGCGATGTTTCGTAATCGTATCGCATTTCAAGAATTAGAATTCCCGCATGATAATTTACACAAAATCGGACAATTCCTTGTCGAAATGGTCGGCAATGGGGCAAAGATGGATACATTGATTCCGTATTTACAAAAATTATCTGCTAGCTCGATGGATGTTTTAAGTAAATTGCAAAATTTGGAAGATGAAGGTTTGACCGATATGCACAAAACAGAGTGGTGAAATGAAAAATAAGCAAATGTTGTGGCAAATCTATTTTCCTCAATTTGTTGAAAATAAAGATAAAGGCATTGCACTGTTAATAGAATCGTCAAATTTAGTCACTGTTCCCTCGGCGCAGCAATTATTCCATCCAGGTAGCAGTTGCCAAAATTATTTGCTTGTTTTAACGGGGATTGTGAAAGTACAAATTCTCTCTGAAAAAGGTAGAGAAGTGTTGCTTTATCAAGTTCAATCTGGTGATTCGTGTGTATTGACTACATCATGTTTGTTGAGTGGTGATGCGTATCCCGCTGAAGGAATTACAGAAAGTGAGGTTGTAGCATTTTCAATTCCTTCTCATGCTTTTTATCGAAGTATGGAGCAATCCCCTTTTTTTCGTGAATTTGTGTTTAAAAATTTCTCAGCACGACTGTCTAAAATTATTTGTCGCATGGAATCCGTTGTATTTAGCACGATTGACCAACGAATAAGCAAAGCGTTATTAGAAACAGGTGAAGAAATAATTGCGAAAACACACCACGAGCTTGCTTATGAATTAGGCTCGGCTCGTGAGGTAATTTCAAGGCATTTAAAAACATTTGAAAGTGACGGTTTGATAAATTTAAAACGCGGTGTGATTGAAATTGTTAATCGTGACGCTTTACGAAAAATCGGAAACGCGAGTTGAACTTTCTGGTTCAAGTTCTTCATCTCTGTCATCCATGAAATGAAAAACAATTGTTGAAACCAGAAAACCTATGAATATAAAAAGCAGCAACGGTAACGCAAAGGGAATATCGTGATGGTCACGCATATTCATACCAAGAACCGCTGAAAAAAGTTTTAACATTAAATCGACCATTTTGATTCTCCTAAAAGACGTTAAGAAAAGCCTTAACGTGTGAGTGAATCATACGGCGTTCCATTTTAAAAATTGGTGACTAAGTCACACACAAGAACATTTTTCATGCAGTAATATATCGTCGAAGGTGTTGTAACAAACGAAGTTAAATAGATTCAATTTTCTTTGTGCAAAATCTTAATGCTAATAAACGGAGTTTTTATGCCAAGACCTAAACATTTAATGATTCTCTTTCTTTGGTTGTATTTTAT
>JBAXMT010000360.1:0-2414 GCA_037134135.1 Methylococcaceae bacterium
TGCATTAGACATTCCGGCCGGGGCCCGGGTATACAAATCCGCAGCCACCCACTGAAATGCAGGCCCTCGTATACCTATATATATATTTACCTATATATATATTTTGAAATGAAAACCCACATCGGACTGCCACGACCGACCCAAAAATGACTGATTTTGTGCATCTTCCCAGCGACGTTGTGATTATCCTCACCCGGTATCTCAAGCCGTACGTGCTCTACCGACTGATGCAGACCAGCAAGCGCATGTTTGAACTGGCTAGCAACGACCAGACGTGGAACCGAATCACTCTACATCTTGTCTGGCGTGACCTCGACTGTAATCAGCGACACTACGGACGGCCGAGGCGTCCGGACACTCTCGTCCATCTCAACCACGCGATGGATGACTCCCCTCCCGAAATGTGGACCACCTTCGGGTTACACGACATGATGTTCCTGACAGTGAGTTATGCTCGCGCAATGGATATCTACGAGTGCCTTGTTCGAGACGCGGTCCTCTTCCTCAAAACACTCGGCAACCCTTTGTGGGTTCACTGGAATGCAGACATTCCCACCCTGATTGCGGTGGGTCAGGCGTTGGCTAGGTCGCAGACCAACATCGACGACGCTGCGCTTCACCTCCCTCCGAAACAGCTCGCGCGCTGCTTCGTGGAGGACATCGACTCCATCGAGGAGGCCGTCCTCAGGAACACGGACGCCTCTACTGGGAAGTTCTGTGTGCCCGGCTTCGTGACAGCAGGTGGCTCCTTGAATACTTGCGTATTTTTTTTGAGCACGTGTATGCACACCACACTAGTATATAAACTATTACCCCCTTCACTGTTCAACATGATAATTGAGAATGTGTTTGTATGGGGTATGGATTTTAATAAACACAGAATCATGCACATAGATACCCTTGCAGTGGCTGAATGGTGGGATCAAGTATATTCCCTTTGTCCTCTGGGAGCAACTCTGCTTGATGTCAATGTAAGATTCAGAACCGAAGAGGTTGGTGTACGCACGTATGCCACTCAAGATCGCGTAAGTCAACGACGTATAGATGCCCTATGGAATGAGATGTTGCAGCTTCAAGCTCTCAATGGTAACGTACGAGTAGTGATTTATCTGTTTAAAACTGGTAACACAATTATGACTGGATGGGATTACAATTCCGATAGCCCCCAGCCATCAAGACATGCTGCTGAGAATTGGACCCAATTTGTACCACGTAGGGATTGAAGGATATCACGGGTCTCACTCCCCCCCACTCATACTTGCTTCGCAGAGCGAAAGGCTCGTCGCCTCGTCAGCACTTACCTCCACGCCCTGGAGGAAGACCCGTGCGAGGACTCCATCAAGCGCCGGATGCGGTCGTACACGGAGGACCTCCTGAAGGGTATTCGAACCGTCAAGGGAGTGGTTGGGTGGAGGGCGGGGGCCCAGCGCCTCCTGCTCGCAGAGGAACCCGTCACGCCCGATCAAGTTTCCGTCGGATACCATACGTGCCTCGTTGCGCTGTGAGTGGAGACTGACGGATATAAAAGGCATGTGGGATGGGACCATGTGAATAAATGCGGTGCTTTCTCTTGTCGTTAGCGAATACGTCGCTGATCATCATGATGGCGTTCTTCATCGGGGCCAAGATATGCCTGTTTCACCAGGCTTACACAACAATGGCCAATCGGCTCGAAAATGAAAAGTGGCTCCGGACGCAATGTGCAGATCCCACCTTCTTCTCCCACATGAAAACACACACCTCGCTGTGTGAAGAAGTGGAGAACACCGCCAAGATCGGTGCCATGTGGTTTGCGTTGGCTGAGGTGTCGGAGTCCCTCCCTTTGGGGCGTGCATGGGTCGAGATGAAAGCCATCTCATGGCCTATCAGTATAGTCATTGCTGTGGTGTTAGTGTTCTTTCCGTCCCTCATTGTCGGGCTGCTAAGACAATCGCATTCGTCCCTCCCTTTCACTCAACCAGACTATGCAACTCTGCAGCCCCGCTACCCGATACTCAAGGGTGTATAGGTACCAATTCAATCTACTGCGCGGCCGTGAGTTTAACAGTACATTCGTTCCAATCGACACACTCTAGCGTGAACTGACTCGAGACAGTCCATCAATCTGCTCCGTTTCTCATGGTAGCTGCGACCGCTGCGGGCTTGCGTCTGAGGTGCATGAGGATCCTGTGTAGCGCCGGATGGTTCGTCTCCCTGTCTCTCGTCGGCTCGTGTCTGAGGTGCAGCTTCTTGCGGTTGAGCTTGAGTTGGAAGGCCCAGTGTTGTCTGGACGTAGAGGATGAAATCATCATCATCATCCTCGGGAATGAAATGAGCATGATTGTAAAGAACCTGGGCTCCTTGCGCATGCAGAAAGCAAGCTATAACATGAGTTCTAGTGATGTAGAAAGAGATGGATGGACCTAAACGGCCGG
>JBAXMT010000361.1:0-2397 GCA_037134135.1 Methylococcaceae bacterium
ATTATGGTGCAATATCAGATCGATTGCACAAAATTGATGTGGGTTTTAAGACTTTTTAAAGCTGTATAAATAGGCATCCTTCATAGAAGCCCAAAAGTAGTTGACACTTTTTTATCAAAAAAATGGTAATAATTGCTGTCGGGTTACGCTGTCGCTAACCCGCGAAGGGTGTTGCAAAAAGTGTAAGCCGAGGAATCAAGGATGCCTATAAATACTATAAACAAAAAAAAGCCGATGAAAAACATCGGCTTTTAAATTTAATAGTCGGCTTGGATTACAAACTGTTTACAGCATTCAACTCTTGAAAAGCTTGCTCTAAACGAGCAACCATACCTTCTTCACCAGCTCGTTGCCAAACGCGTGGATCGTAGTATTTTTTGTTAGGTTTATCGTCACCATCCGGGTTACCGATTTGACCTTGTAAATAAGCTTCATTTTTCTTGTAAAAATTCATAATACCTTCCCAAGTTGCCCATTGGGTATCGGTATCAATGTTCATTTTTACAACGCCGTAGCTAATTGATTCTTTGATTTCTGCAGCAGATGAACCTGAACCACCATGAAAAACAAAGTTTAATGTATTTGCAGGTATACCGTATTTTTCAGACACATATTTTTGTGAATTGTCTAAAATGGCCGGTGTTAATTTAACGTTACCTGGCTTATAAACACCATGTACGTTACCAAATGAAGCTGCAATAGTGAAACGATGACTGATTTTGCTTAATTCTTCATAAGCATAAGCAACATCTTCGGGCTGTGTATAAAGTAATGAATGATCCAGGTTGCTGTTATCAACGCCGTCTTCTTCACCACCGGTAACTCCCAGTTCGATTTCAAGTGTCATGTCCATTTTGGACATACGCGCTAAATAGTGACCACAAATTTCGATATTTTCTTGCAGACTTTCCTCAGACAAATCCAACATGTGCGAGCTAAATAACGGCTTGCCTGTTGCAGCAAAATGTTTCTCGCCAGCATCCAACAATCCATCAATCCAGGGCAATAATTTTTTTGCCGCGTGGTCGGTGTGTAAAATAACCGGTACTCCGTAGGCTTCTGCCATAAGGTGTACATGTTGAGCGCCTGAAATAGCACCTAAAACAGCAGTTTCTTGCCCTTCCAATTTAAGGCCTTTACCAGCAACAAATTGAGCGCCACCGTTAGAGAATTGAATCACTACAGGTGATTTTACTTTAGCCGCTGCTTCTAATACCGCATTGATTGAATCGGTATTGATAACGTTAACAGCCGGCATTGCAAATTTGTTTTCTTTGCAAATTGCAAAGATTTTTTGAACATCTTCACCGGTTACAACACCTGGTTTAACTACATCTAAAATTTTTTGTGACATTTATAAATCCTGTTTCAGTCGATTACGTAGAAGCTTGTAAAGTCGAAGCCATTCGGATGTCAGTCAAGAAAACAATCCACTTCCGAATGGCCAGGAACTTTTTTAACCTTCGAGGCTAGCCAAACGCGCTGCAAGAAGCTCTTCAAGTGCTTCCAATGCTTTCGCGAAACCACTGATGCCTTCAGCCAGCTTATCGTTAGCCATACGGTTTTCAACGTGCATACGGTCAAAAGTCGCTTTATCTATGGATAATTTTTCAATTGACAATTTAGCGGCGTTTTCTGGATCCAACTTACGTGGCAATTCGCCTTCGGTCGCTTGCAATTCAGCCAATAAAGAAGGAGCGATAGTTAATAAATCGCTACCTGCTAATTCTGTAATTTCACCTACGTTACGGAAGCTTGCGCCCATAACTTCGGTTTTGTAACCAAATTTTTTGTAATAGTTGTAAATTTCAGTCACTGAAACCACACCTGGATCTTCTGCTGGTTCATAAGAATCACGACCGGTATCTTTCTTGTACCAATCAAGAATACGTCCAACAAAAGGAGAGATCAAGGTAATGCCGTTTTCAGCACAAGCAATTGCCTGGTGAAGACCGAACAATAAAGTCAGGTTACAATGAATACCTTCTTTTTCAAGAACCGCAGCTGCTTGAATACCTTCCCAAGTTGCAGCAATTTTAATTAATACGCGGTCACGCGCAACGCCAGCGGCTTCGTATTGCGCAATCAACTCACGACCTTTGGCTATTGTAGCTTCAGTATCAAAAGAAAGACGTGCATCAACTTCTGTTGAAACACGACCTGGAATGATTTCAAGAATCTTAAGACCAAAAGAAACAGCAAGACGATCAAAAGCAAGGGAAACTACTTCTGCCGCTGAAGCCACTTGCCCTAAACTGGCTCTGGCTGCTTTCAAAGTGTCATCAACAATACCTTGGTATTGCGGCATTTGTGCTGCTGCGGTAATTAAAGATGGGTTAGTCGTTGCATCACGAGGTTTGAAAGTTTCAATAGCCTGGATGTCGCCGGTATCCGCAA
>JBAXMT010000362.1:0-2394 GCA_037134135.1 Methylococcaceae bacterium
GGTCTTGAAATTCCTATACCTGAAGCTGTTTGATTTCATAATGAGAATTGCTGAAGTTAGACGGGGGCGTGTATCGGTTTTTGAATGCGATATGTGAACCTAACGAACACACCAGCGAATTGTTAGCGGCGATTGAACGCAAAGATGATGACGCATTAACCCGATTCATTTACAGCGAGTTCCCGCCCGAATACTTAGAATGTGACGATGACGAATAGAACATTGACCAACACACCAGCACCCGCGAAACCTAAGCCAACGGCGCAAACCGTGTTGAGGTGTTTAGGATTCGCCACCTATAGCGCGTATTGGTTGCACCGACAACAACAGGCAAAGCCGCGCTATAACTGAAAACAGGTGTAAAACATTGCACTGTAAAACAAACTATAGATTATTTTACATTTCGAGAAAAACGGTTGAATGCGGGTTAGAGGGTGTAAAAAAATGTGGTTACGCGATTTAATTTACAGGTGTAAAGGATTGTCGATTGCATTGTTTTACACTTTGTTACGATTCTTTACACATCGTTACGTTGTATAATCCGCACGAATTCAATACACGGATAACGCCAAAATGAATAACGGTAAATCAATTCTAAAAAACATCATTGACGGTATGGCAAACGCCCTTGTTTTGCATCCCGATAATGATTACATACGCCCCGACAAACGCGGCTTTAGTCGTGACGCGGCAAACCTACGCGGCGATTTTAAAAACGTGGCTAATGACCTAAGAAAAACTACATTGAACTATGGCGAAAACTACAACGGCTAATGTTAGAAATCGTCACGGCGATTTAACCGTTCAACACCATGAAACGGATAGCCCGTTGTTGCCAGTGGCACAGCTTGAACACTTGCACCAATTCAAACCCGACGCGGTAGATTTTGTAATTGAACAAACGAAAATTGAAGCAGATTATCGACGCGCCGAAACGCAAAGATTAAACACGCTTGTTTTTGTGGAGCGCGTTATTGGTCAAGTTTTTGCCCTGTTAATCGGTTTAAGTGGCATTTTTAGCGGTGCTTATGTTGCAGTGAACGGGCAACCAACGGCGGGGGCTACCATTGCCAGTTTGTCATTGACTGGATTAGCTGTTGTTTTTTTGAAAGGCAAAATGTCAAAACCACCCCAGAATTAAAAACACATTATGTGTGTTTTTAGCACAAATCAGACGTACCAAAAAAACGACCGTTAAATTGGTACTTTCATTTTTTGGTACTCAAAACTCAATAATGCGGCATTCAAGCCTAAAAACGTACCAATAAACTGGTTCACAAAATCAAAATACCGATTTTTAAAATGTTGCCGCGTATCGTGGTACTACGCATTGTTACGCGCCGTTATGTTTTGCTACGTTGTACAATTCAAACAAATCTTTAAACATTCCACGCGATAACCACATGACAACAACATCAAAATTCCCAAAATATGTGCCGCAACCCGCTATAGATTTTTGGAAAATGCACGTTGAAATGAACAAAACGCCCCCCGCGATTGATTACACAAAAAGCAATGTTGCTGTACTCGAAAAACTTTTTAATGACCCGCGAGCTAAAGAATTTTGGGTAAAAATGAATAGTTTTAGCATTGATTCGCGCTGGTTTTGTATTATCTTTTGTAAATCACTAGGTTGGAGTTTTCATGTTAAATATGCACAAAGCATAATTTCAAAAGCAAAGAAAACTGAAAAATTAACGCTAGAAATCATTGAAACGATAGACGATGAATATAAAAACAACGAAATTGTTAAAGCTGGTTTAGATGAAATTTTGACCGAATCACGCAACAAAATACAAGCCTACAAAAACAGGTTTGATTATGTTGCAACGAAAAAAAACGATATTGCCGCGAGCGTTTATTTTTGCCGAAACTTAGCACAGTTTTTTGAACTTTCAACGGGCAGACCGTGCCACGAATTGACTGCTATTTGTGCATCAATCGTTTTTGAAAAAGAATTTTTTGCCGATAGCGTTAGCCAAACAGTGAACCGATAAACGCACCGCCCTGTAGTAGAAAACCGTTTTTACTACACTTCAAAACCACACCCGCCCCGCCTTAAAGTTTGCCCCGTCGTAATTCATAACAACAACGGGCAAAACATCATGACACCAGCACAAAACCTAAACCCACCCGCGCAACTTTTACGCATTGACCAAGTTATCGGCAATGCCAAAAAAGGCATACCCGCGTTAATTCCTGTTAGCCGTTCGACATTCGACAACCGTGTGAAAGCGGGGCTATATCCGCAACCTGTCAAACTCACAGAACGATTGAAAGCGTGGCGCGTCGATGACATTAACCGCTTGATTGAATCAATGGCGCAACAAGCGGCGGTTACGGTAAGTAGCTACTCAAAAGTCTTTTAACAAAATAAAATGGTTGCCAAAAAGT
>JBAXMT010000363.1:0-2389 GCA_037134135.1 Methylococcaceae bacterium
GTGGCGCGTCCATTGCAATAAACGTTTCACCGTCAATCGTCACGCGAAAATAACGTCGAAAACTCGCATCATTTGAAGCCGGTTCACATTTCGTCACCGCCAAAAGGCAATCATTTTCGAGCCAATCCAGCAGCGTTATTATTCTCAAATCATTTAAAATCATGTCGTTTAGTTAGAATGCAGGGGTGAAAGTAGGTTAAAATGAAGCTCAAAAGCACTCCTGCATTCTATCATTACTCGGCTAGTTAGGCTTAAATCACCCTTATGCAACGACCTTTATTTTTACTTTTATTATCAACCATAACGTATGCCAGCCACGCTGCGCCAAATTCTGCCGCGTGGAATTGTGAACAAAGTAAAGACGGCAAAGCGTGGGTGTGTGACGGGGATTCAAAACCCGCTGAAACGGTTTCTTCGCCGGTAATAGAAACGCCTGTTATCATAGAAACACCCGTTATCGTTGAACAACCCGCCACGATAGAAATCGAAAAACCTTCACCGGTTGTCGAAACGGCAAATCCAGAACCCATTATCGCGCCACCTGCGATTGAAAAAGCCGTTGAAAAGGTGGAAGTCGAAAAAGAATTCGTTCGCCCCGTTGCTATTCCAACCACCGAAACAAAACACGGTTTGAGCATATTACCGCCGGCGTTTGACGCGGTTCAAGAACAAACCTTTAACGTTTTAAAATCACAATTGAATGTTGACCCGTGGGAACACTGCACCAATCCCAACGCGCCGAAATATGTTCAAACGCATTCAATCAAAAACGACCGCGTGCATTCGCCGATTAACGTGAAATCGAATTATTCAGAAATTTTTGAAAATGAAATCAGCAGTTATTTTGGAAACGTTCAAATCAAACGCGCCGACCAGCAAATGTCTTCCAATGCCGCGAATTACGACAGCGTCACGGGGAAATTGGACGCGCAAGGTGACGTGTATTACAGCGACGACGATATGTCTGTTCACACGGATGCCGCGACGTTTGATTTAGCGAGCGATAAAGCCAAATTGCGCGACGTACTTTTCATTGCACCAAGTGCGCCATTGCGAGGTCATGCGGGCGCGGTTTATCGAGAAAGCAAAACGGTTTCACATTATCAAGATGTCGCTTACACCAGTTGCCCCACGGGAAATCAAGACTGGGTGGTTCACGCTGGCGAGTTGAAAATTGATAAGGAAGATGGACGCGGTTCAGCCAAAAATGCGTGGCTAGAATTTAAAGGCGTGCCGGTTTTTTATTCGCCGTATCTTTCATTTCCAACCGATAGCCGCCGAACGTCAGGATTTCTCGCGCCATCTTTTGGTTCAACGCAACGCAGCGGTTTCAATATCAGCACGCCGTATTATTTCAACATCGCTGAGAATTACGACGCGACATTTAAACCGCGTTATTTGACCAAACGTGGCATTTTACTCGCCGGTGACTTTCGATATTTAACCGAAACGTCGCAAGGGGTGGCGAACATTGAAGTGTTGCCAACCGATTATGTACAAAATAAATCGCGTTATTTTGCGTCGATGAAAAACACCACGAAATTCACCGATAAAATTCAAGCGAACCTCGATTTGAATTTCGTTTCTGATAAAAATTATTTTGCCGAATTGGGCAGCGCGTTGAGTATGCCAAATTTCAGTTATTTGAAAAGTCAGGCGGATGTCGGTTATTACGGCGATGAAATTAACGCGGTGGCGCGGGTTGAAAATTATCAATCCATCGATAAGGCGTTAACAAAAGGTAATCTACCATATCGGAAATTACCGCAAATCAACGTGAATTTAAAACACGGTTTTGACCAATTGCCTGTGCCGGTCAATGTAGCTATGGAAAACGAATTTGTTTATTTTCAACACACCAGTTTGCGAAATGGACAACGCAGTAATTTGAAACCCTCAATCAGTTTGCCGATGCAATCAGCTAGTGCTTACGTTACGCCAAAAATTGCAGTGCAATATACGAACTATTTTTTAAGTGACCCCGAACCCAATATTGCCGCTTTAGGTGCATCTTCTTGGCAAGTTTCACGGACTTTACCGATTTTTTCAACTGACAGCGGGATGACATTTGAGCGGAATTTAAATCTAAGCGGCAAAAAGTTTTTGAACACCTTGGAACCACGTTTGTTCTATCTGTATATTCCACGCACAAATCAAGATGCAATCAATACAATGTTTGATACAGCTGCTTATGATATGTGGTTTAACACGCTATTCCGTGAAAATCGCTTTAGTGGTATCGATAGAATGCAGGATGCAAATCAAATTACGACTGCAATCACTTCGCGTTTGATTGATGAGCAAACAGGGAAAGAACGAGCAAAATTTAGTTTGGGTAATATTTTCTATTTTCAAAACCGAGAAATTCAAGTTCCTTATTATCTTCAAA
>JBAXMT010000364.1:0-2386 GCA_037134135.1 Methylococcaceae bacterium
GATGAGGTTGTCCATCCGCAAACGATAAGGGCAATGTCCATTCAAACGCATGAAATCCATTACCAATGCCTTTTTCAGCTAAATCTGCTCGATAATCATCGGCTTTTATACACGCTAAATCCATCCCGTTGTGACTAAAAATAATTTCTTGTGTTTCAGTAGGATAAGCAGAATTCCATGCCCAACCCCAGAGTTTTAATCCACCGTGATTTTCTACCTGCCCTAAAATAGATTCATTTTTAGGTTGCTCGTTATGTGGGAAAATCGTTCCAAATAAATACTTATCCGTATTTGATATTCGCGCTTCTAATCGTTCAATTTTGAGCCATTGATTTATATTTAATATCGCAAAAAAACCGCATTTTCGCTGCTGTTCAGTCAACGATTCAAACTGTGTTCCTAAATCAAAATCTGCCTGAACGGCTTGCAAAAATTCACCATCACCAATGATTTCAATCCACGTTGGATTATTTGCATTGATAGGTGTTGCCCAACCTAATAAAGTTCGTCCCGACAACGTTAACAGCTCGCCGTGTTGTATTGTTTTAGCGTTTGTCATAGCTTGAGCATTTCAATAATTTGATTAACACAATCGTGAATATCGGTTACACCTGTCCTTAAATGTAATTCAGGCTGCTTGGGTTGTTCATAAGTTGACGAAATACTTGTAAAAAATTCAATTTCACCATTGCGTGCTTTTTCATAAAGTCCTTTGGTATCGCGTTGCTCACACACTGCCAAAGACGCATCTACAAAAACTTCAAAAAATTCTGCTTGTTCAAAACAATTTCGTGCTATCAATCGTTCTTTTTGAAAAGGTGAAATGAATGACACAATCACAATCAACCCTGCATCAACCATCAAATGTGCCGTTTCTGCAACGCGCCGTATATTTTCTATACGGTCAACATCTGAAAATCCTAAATCGCTGTTTAAACCATGTCGAACGTTATCGCCATCTAATACATAAACGTGTCGTCCAGAAACATGAAGTTCGTGTTCTGTTGCATAAGCTAATGTCGATTTACCTGCACCCGAAAGCCCTGTGAACCAAATACAGCAAGGTTTTTGATTCATTCGATCAGTACGTTGTTGTTTGGTAATTTGACCTATTTGAAAAGTGATATTTTTTGACATAAATTCTTGATGCTAAATACTAGATTTTAAATTATCTAAAAAATCGGGCGACCAGCGTGAAGTAAGTCCGTGCAATGTAAAACCTGATAAATTGAGTAATTTCAAATCCTCTAATAACTCGTCGGATTGAATTGGAAGACCGTAATCAATATGCGCCAGCCCTGCTATTCCATGAATGACCAACCTTAAAAAAGTTGGAATACTTTCTTCGTGTAATTCTAATCGTAGTGAAATTTCATCGTCATTTTCGATTGGTTCAGTTGAATGAATTAAATTCAGCACCAATTTATGTGGCGGTAATTCACTTCGTAACCATTTCCGCTGAATTTTTCGATAAAGTGATGCAAGTGGATTCTGACTTAAAAATGAGTCATATTCGGCATTGTGATTTGGAAAGCGAGCATGAATTTGAGCGTTATTGCGTTTTGCCAACCTCGCTTTTTCTTGCCCAAACGAAACACTGCCTTTATGTCCAACATAAACATTTGATGCGGCAACATTTTTCCAACCTGCTGATGCAACTCGTAGACAAAACTCGGTTTCTTCACCGTATCCCCGATAAATCAAATGCTCATTTAATCCACCTAATTGTTTTAATACCTCGCGCTTGATATACAAACAAAAACCAACACCTGTTGGAATAACGTGTGGAATTTCAGAACCTAATTTAAAAAACAAATCATCTAACAACATAATCTGTTCATCACTTGGCATTTCATCTGACTGCATGGAAAATGGATAACTTACTAATTCACCGTTATTTGTTATCGGTGTAACAGTGGCAATATCAGAAGCTGAATTGGCGGCATTGCGTAAACGATCAAGCCAATTCCCCACAACACAAGTATCCGCATTCAATAAAATTACGTCATTATCTGATTCAACACTCAAACCCGTATTGATAGTACCAACAAAGCCAACGTTAAACGGGCGTTCAATTAAATGAATCAATCCTTGTACGGAATGTGATTTTAAAATTTCTGTTAATGCAATCTCTGGTGAAACATCATTGATAACGATAATTCGCATTGCTGTTTTATTTTTAACTTTCGTTACATAAAGACTATTTAAACAACTCAATGTATCTTCCAATCCTTTGTAAACGGGGATCAAAATATCAACAGTTTCTACAGGAATAGAAGGAAATTTAAGAACTTTTGTAACATCAGAAAAATGCAGCGTTCCGCGTATTGGTGAACCGATAATTTTTTCTTAACGTTCTCTAACATAAGTTATTAAACGCTAACTG
>JBAXMT010000365.1:0-2382 GCA_037134135.1 Methylococcaceae bacterium
ATTACTCAAAATTCCTTAACGGGGTTTATATTCCGTTTCGTGTGTCGACCCCAAAGGGTCATATCGTTACTCCGTTAACGGATGGTTTCTTTGGCTGGTTTTGATTAACTAGCATTTTTCGCCTCCAGATAGGAGCGCAAATGATTTGTATAAGTACACAGTATATCCCACAGGTTATGCCGCTAATCCCTGAGAATCTTTCAAGCCGACCAAAGCGTAGGATTTTCAGGGGGAACGGGCGGTTAAAGTTCAAACACCTTCAAATTTAAGTAAGTTATCCAACTTACTTTTTCTTTATATCAAATAATTCCGATAACTAAGAGCGTCTAAGGTTATCAATTTTCAGCCTTATTTGTAAGTAGCAAAAAATAAATTTTGTTTTTTAGGAGTTACGCACTGTCGATAACACTTTGATTTATAAGAATATAAAAATCAACAATTTTTGAGCTTACACTGCTAAAAATCAAAGTCAATC
This sequence comes from Methylococcaceae bacterium, assembly GCA_037134135.1. Classification (GTDB taxonomy): domain Bacteria; phylum Pseudomonadota; class Gammaproteobacteria; order Methylococcales; family Methylomonadaceae; genus UBA10906. The sequence goes on from JBAXMT010000365.1 coordinate 476, forward strand.
TTTAATTTTTATATTTAAAACAAATAGTTATGAAAAACATCGATTACCTGATTGGTTTTTTTTGGTCATTTCGATTTTGTCAATGCGTAACTCCTATTTTTTTAATAAATCGCCCCGCCGCAAGCAGCGGGGTATTTTTCGGTTGAGCCTCTTCGCGGACTGAAATTAGTTATTGCTATAATGCGCCACAAGTGGCGGGGAATTAACCCACCTGAGATTAAAGTCAGTGTGCATACAGAAGAAATTTTTCTGTAATTGCAGTACGATATGACAACTCTGAATTTACAAATTGTAGTCTATGCTTCTTTTTAATCCTAAATTAGCCACTTTTGGACGGCACGAAACGTTTTCTTTACGTTATTCGTGGCTTACTAAAGGTTTTCAATCCGTGCAAAATAATCCCAAAATTTTTTCTGATGATCATGCCACACTCGAATTGGGTGTTGGAAAAAATATGGTTAATGCAATCAAATTTTGGTTGCGTGCTACTGCGATGATTAGTGAAGAAAAAGGGAGTATTTCAACAACTGAGTTAGGAAATTTGTTGTTGGCTGAAAATGGTTTTGACCCTTACCTTGAAGATGAAGCAACGATTTGGTTAATTCACTGGCAAATTGCAACTAATGCAGAATTAGCAACAGCATGGTTTTGGTTTTTCAATTGTTTTCACAAAGTTGAATTTAGCGGTGATGAAGCAAAGAAAGCAATTAGTCAGTTTGCTATTGAAAAATTAGATGGCAAACATTCAGATAAAACGGTTCAACAAGAAATCGTTTTGCTTTTACGAATGTATGCGCCTTTGAAAATTTCTACAGGTAATTCAATGGATGAAATACTCGATGCGCCCTTAGCAAATTTAAAGTTAATCAGCTATTCGGATGTGAATCGCTTGTATTCTGCTGTGCCTCAAGTTAGAAAAAATTTACCTGTTGAAATCATTGGTTTTGCAGTTAATGAAATTTTTAATCATCGTAGTAATTCCGCTGAAATTACCTTTGAAGAATTGATATACAGCAAAAATCAAGCAATCGCTGTTGGAGCAGTTTTTCGATTAACCGAAAATGATTTGGTCGCAAAATTAGAATTGCTCGTTAAACAATATCCTGATTATTATCAAATTCGTGAAACAGCAGGTAATCGTCAGCTTTTTAGACTAAAAGAAATTCAATCATCACAGTTTTTAAAGGATTATTACAAAGCATGATGGAACAATGGATTAGCGTTGATACGCATTACACGCGCTCGATAAATTTAGAGCGTGACACAAATTCTAAGGACGTTTTACAAGCCTACATCCCAACCACTCGTGCATTTTTGATGCTCGAAAAAGTGACACATACATTTGGTAAAAAAACGTGTCCACGCTCATGGTCGCTCATTGGTTCTTACGGCAGCGGAAAATCTTCTTTTGCTAATTTTCTTAGTCATTTGTTGGCAAAAGAAGATGACAATAGAACTGTTGCAAATAATGTTTTAATCAAAGCAAATGCCGAGTTATTTCAAAAAATTCAATCTGTTCAATCGCCGAAAGGACACTTAATCGTTTTACTTACAGGGAGTTCTGAATCACTTACGCAAAGTCTTATTCATGCAATGTTTCAAGCGTCTGAAACATTTTTTGGACAATCACATCAAATAACGAAAAAGCTATTATCGGCGACAAAGAATAAACAAACTCCCCGTGACATCATGGCGTTTTTTGAGCAGTTGCAGACGGCTGTTATTCAAGAAAAAGGCGCAGGTATTTTGCTTATCATTGACGAGTTAGGAAAATCTTTGGAATACGAAGCACGTCATTCTAGCTCTAATGATATTTATCTTTTACAGTCGATTGCTGAATTTGCCGCACGAGAAAGTGATGCAAATTTGTTATTTTTGGTTTTAATGCACCAAGGTTTTGAGCAATA
>JBAXMT010000366.1:0-2377 GCA_037134135.1 Methylococcaceae bacterium
TCAACAGTCCAATGATTAAAGATTGGCTGGGTAAAACCGTCGATAAAGAAGACATGACGCGCCACGATAAATGGCTGTGTTTGATGATGCCGCGTTTGAAATTATTGCGCGAACTGTTGAGCGAAGACGGTGCAATTTTTATTTCGATTGATAACAATGAAATTCACCGCCTACGATTTTTGATGGATGATGTTTTTGGTGAAAATAACTTTGTAACTCAAATTGCTAATATCAATAATCCAAAAGGACGTTCCGATGATAGATATGTACCTACAGCACACGAATATCTGCTTGTGTACAAAAAATTTTTAGAGCCTGCATTTTATGGCTGGCAACCAGAAGAAAAAGTAATAAAACGCTATAGAAATGAAGACGATGACGGAGCGAGATGGCGAGAAATTGACTTACGAAAAACGGGGGATAATGATTTAAGGGGTGATAGACCTAATCTTTTCTACTACTTTCTTTTCAATCAAAAAACGAAGGAATTTTACCCAACGAGAACTGAACAAATACCAGACGACTTTATTCAAATTAAACCACTCCGTGAAGATGGTAGAGAAGGTAATTGGCGATGGGAATTAGATACAGCAAATAAAAAAATTGAAACATTATTTCCTAAACTCATGCCAAAGAAAAAAGTGTGGAGTGTTTTTGAGATGGATTATTTTGAAGAAGGCGAAAAAATAAAACCAACAACAGCATGGTCAAAAAAAGAATTCAATTCAGAAAGAGGGACAGAAACTTTTATTGATTTGGGATTTGATAAAAATGATTTTCCTAAACCTAAACCAGTCGGGCTTTTAAGCCACATCCTAGAGTTTGCCACAAACGAAAACGACATCATTTTAGACAGTTTCGCAGGCAGCGGCACAACGGCACACGCCGTTTTAGAATTAAACAAAGAAGACGGCGGCAATCGTAAATTCATTTTGATTGAACAAGAAGATTACGCGAATACAATTACCGCAGAGCGTGTGCGGCGTGTGATTAACGGCGTTGAAACCGCTAAAAATGAAAAGCTCAAAAACGGTTTAGGCGGCACGTTTAGCTATTTCAAATTGGGCGACGCGATTGAAATGGAAAGTATTTTGCGTGGTGAAACGTTACCGAGTTTTGTGGAATTTGCGCGTTATATTTTTTACACCGCAACGGGCGAAGAATTTAACGAACAAGCCATTAACGAAAACACAGGTTTTATCGGGTCGAGTAAAAATCACGACGTTTATATGTTTTACAAACCTGACATTGAATGGCTAAAACAAAATGCGTTGACGCTTAATCATGTCAATGAAATGCCGCACAAAACGGCAAACAAAATGCGTTTAGTTTTCGCACCTGCAAAATATGTTGATGACGAAACGTGCAGAGTAAATCGGATTGATTTTTGTCAATTGCCGTATGAAATTTATCGGATGGTGTAGCGCGTTATGATTAGCGTAATAAACAAAATGATTATGCGCGATTTGGTGAAAACCTTGTCGGCGGTTTTGTCGGTATTGGTGGTGATTATTGTTAGCCGAAAATTTATTCGCGTGCTTGATCAAGTGATTGAAGGGCAAATTGCCAGCGACACGTTGATGATGATTTTGGGTTTGAAAATCGTGATTGCGTGCATTACCTTTTTACCGGCTGCGACGTTTATGGCGGTGTTGATGGTGTTGGGGCGAATGTATCGCGATCAAGAAATGGCGGCGATTTCGTCAGCGGGTGGCGGTGTGTGGACAATTTACCGCGCGGTGTTTTTGGTGTTAGTGCCATTGAGTTTTATCGCGGCGGGCTTATCGTTAAATGTGTCGCCGTGGGCAGAAAGTCAAATCGAAGCAAGCACCCATCACGACCAAGAATCTGCGGATTTGCGCGGATTAGTGGCTGGAAAGTTTAGCGAATACAGCCAAGGCGACATTGTGTTTTATGTTGAAACTATCGACGCGCATAAACAGTTGCACCACGTTTTTGTGCAACATCGACAAGCCAATTCGGTGGCAATTATCAATGCCGAATCGGGACGGTTAATGGATTTGGAAGATGGGCAATATATGGTTTTGAAAAATGGCGAACGAGTGCAGGGCAGGGCAGGGGAATTGAATTATGCGATTGAGCATTTCGACGATTACGCCGTGCGAATTGATACCAAGGTTTCACCGCTGATTATTGCCAAACAAGCCGCGCCGTTTGTCGAGTTGTGGCAATCGGGTACCAGCATCGATGCCGCCGAAATGCAACGTCGTTTTGCCGTGCCATTAGGGATTTTATTGCTTGGATTTATCGCTGTTCCGCTTGCCGAATTATCGCCACGCGGGGGAATTTATGGAAATATGCTGGTCGGATTTTTGATTTATTTCAGTTACGGCAATTTATTGAGCGTGTCGCAAAG
>JBAXMT010000367.1:0-2364 GCA_037134135.1 Methylococcaceae bacterium
CGCATGATGCGATAAACCCAAGTCGTGTAAGCCAAGACAATCGGCATAAATACAACTGTTGCAGCCAATAACATTTTCATTGTGTAATGACTTGCGCTCGCGTCCCAAATCGTCAAACTGCTGGTAATTGAAAGCGTTGAAGGTAATACAAAGGGAAACATTGAACCGCCAGCCGTCACAATTGCACCAATCATCGCCAAACTACTCAATACAAACGCTGTTGCAGAATGATTTTTCGCGGTAAAAAAGGGAGCTGATAATGCTGAAATAATGGTCATAATTGGTGCAAGTAGCAACAACGGATAAGTACCATAATTTGCAAGCCATAAACCTGTGCTTTTTTCGACCGTTTTATGTAATGGATGTGCAGTAATGTTGGTGTCAATTACTGATGTGACGCGATAACCTTCCACGCCAAATGCAATATAAAGTCCCGCTAATAAAAACAACACTATAAACAAAATGCTGCTGATGCGAATTACCGTTTGAGCGCGTTCAGCAATAAAACTTTCGGTTTTCCAATGTAAATAAACCGCGCCGTGCATGACGCATAACGACACGCCCACTAATACGCAAAGCAACGGAAATAATGTAAATAAATCAAATAATCCGCCTGTATAGGTTGAACGCATATCGGCATCAAGTTGAAATGGCAGACCAAGCATTAAATTTCCTGCTGCTAAACTTAACACCACCGCTGGCACTGTTCCGCCCACAAACAAGCCCCAATCCCAGAAGCTACGCCATTCAGGGTTTGCTAATTTGCTTCGATAATCAAATCCGACAGGACGTAAAAATAAGGCGAATAACAACAGCAATAAACCTGCATAAACACCTGAAAATAAAACCGCATACACAATTGACCATGCACCAAACGTAATCCCGCCGAGTGTGACCAACCACGTTTGATTACCTTCCCATGTTGGACCAACTGTGTTGAGCATCACACGCCGTTCGTCATCAGTTTTGCCTAAGAATGGCAATAACATTGCAATCCCAAAATCAAAACCATCCATCACCGCAAAGCCGCAAATCAAGAAGACTAAAATTGCCCACCAAATAATGCGTAACGATTCATAATCAAACATGACCTGCTCCTTGTTTTTCAAAGTGATAATTACCTGTATGCAAACTACTTGCACCTAACCGAATGTATTTCACCATTAAGAATAATTCGATACATAGTAATGCGGTGTACATCACAACAAACCCCGCAATACTGCCGTAGAGTTGTCCACTACTTAGACTTGAGGTACTTAAATGCGTGGGTAAAATGTTAGCGATTGTCCAAGGTTGACGACCGTATTCTGCCACAACCCAACCTAATTCGCTTGCAATCCAAGGTAATGGAATTCCAAAAAATGCCATTTTTAACAACCAACGTTGATTGTGGGCATCACGTTTCATGTTGTGATAAAACGAGGCGGCAAAAATAAATAACATAGTCACGCCACAAAACACCATGCCGCGAAATGTCCAAAACATCGGTGCAACTTTAGGAATCGAATCTTTTATTGCCGAGTCAATTTGAGCAGGTGTCGCATCAACGACATTTTCGGTATATTTTTTAAGCAATAAACCGTGACCTAAATCGACTTTATGTTTTTCAAAAATGCCTTTGGCAACTTCATTGGTTTTGTCTTCGCGCAAAATTTGCAAATTCTCATACGCAATCATGCCGTTTTCAATACGGTGACGTTTTCGTTCTCGAATGACATCTAGTCCATCGACTTTTTCATCAATTGAACGGGTTGCAATCAAACCTAATAAATAGGGAAATTTAATCGCGTAATCGGTGGTTCTAGTTTCTTCATTTGGAAAACCCACTAATGTAAAGGAAGCTGGAGCTTCTTCGGTTTCCCATTCAGCTTCAATTGCTGCAAGTTTGGCGCGTTGCACCTCGCCAACGGTGTAACCGCTTTCGTCTCCGAGAAGAATCACAGACAAAATAGACGCTAAGCCAAATCCCGATGCAATCCGAAATGAACGCCGTGCAAATGCAACATCTTGATGTTTGAGTAAATAAAATGCACTGATGCCAAGCACAAACATTGAACCTGTAACATAACCCGCCGCAACGGTGTGAACGAATTTCACTTGGGCAACAGGATTAAAGAAAATATCAGCAAAACTGGTCAATTCCATTCGCATCGTGTCGTAATTGAATTCTGCACCAACAGGGTTTTGCATCCACGCATTCGCAATCAAAATCCATAACGCCGATAAATTCGTACCGAGTGCGAGCAACCACGTTGTCGATAAATGTTGCAACTTGGTCATTCTGTCCCAACCGAAAAAGAATAAGCCAACAAACGTCGATTCTAAAAAGAATGCCATCATGCCCTCGATAGCGAGCGGTACACC
>JBAXMT010000368.1:0-2363 GCA_037134135.1 Methylococcaceae bacterium
ATTCGTCGAGCGTGTATTCGTGTTCGCCGACTTCGGTGTGATTTTCGTGTAAATCCGCTTCTGTTTCGGGTGTAACTAAATTTTCTTCATTTGCACTCATATATTGCCTCCTAAAATGAAATTAAAAATAACGATGATTTCAAAATGGGGGTGAAATTTTCGACTTTCAAGGCAAATGTGAATAATTTTGTTGATTGTGTGCGGGGCGAAGAATGAAAAATTAAAGCAAATCCCCCAGCCTTTCAGGCTGCCCCCTTTAAAAAGGGGGCGAAAGATTAAAAAGAAATGGCTTTTGATTTACCGTCTTTTCCCCCTTTTTGAAGGGGGAGGCTGCGATAGCAGCGAGGGGGATTTGCTTTAAGGTTTATAATTAAGCAATTACGTTCACTTCAAAAACAAAACCACAAACAGGAATCCAAAATGACAACACCAACAACTTTATGAGTCCAACCGTCTAAAAAAAGTTGAAAAATTAGTGAACTCACACCAACAGGAAATCACAAATGCGTGGCTCAAACACTTTCCAAACTGAAATTTTAGGCATTTCAAAACACGGTTTTTGGTTATTACTTGATGAACAAGAAGAATTATTTGTGTCGTTTTTAAATTTCCCGTGGTTTCTCAAAGCCTCTGTCGAACAAATTTTTGCGCTCGAACGACCCCAACCGCATCATCTTTATTGGTCAGATTTGGATATTGATTTACACGTTGAATCCATTCGACATCCAGAGCAATTTCCGTTAGTTTCAATCTAAAATTTCGTCAACTACAAAACAGGAATCCAACATGACAACAATCACATTCGACACATCCGAATCGCTCGCACAAGAGCTTCATTATTTCGCCCAAACTAAACAAAAATCGCTCAACTCCCTTTTGACCGAAGTCTTACAAAATTATCTTAGTTCAGAAGAAGATTCAGAAGATTTAGCGTTAATCAAAGCGCGTGAAAATGAACCCAGTAGCTCTTTAGACGACGTAATCATGAGATTAAAAGCGAATGGCAAAATTTAACGTTGTCATCAAGGCTTCGGCTGAAAAAGAACTCGAGAAACTGCCCAACGCCGAAATTCCTTAAGTTTTAGATGTGATTTACAGCCTCGCCGAAAATCCGTATCAAGACGGAATCAAAAAATTAAAAGGTAAAAAGAAAACGTCGCCTTGCTTTAGAATTCGTGCAGGCAACTACAGAATTTTGTACGAAGTGAATAATCACAAACTCATTGTTCACGTTATCGCTGTTGGCGACCGCAAAGAAATTTACAAATAACCCAAAACAGGAATCCAACATGACAACCTCAACAAAATTAAAACCAGCCACTTTCATGGCACAAATTTCACAAACGAGGATTTAAAAATGCAAGGTACAAAAGCGGATGATCTACTGATAGGTGGTGATTATAGAGGCGACAAGATCGAAGGTTTAGCAGGAAATGACACGCTGCGGGGCAATGCTGGAGATGATACGCTTGACGGTGGTTTAGGCATCGACTGGTTGTATGGTCGCGACGGTGATGATTTGTATATCATGAGCAATATCGAAGATACCATTATTGAAGATGCAAACGGTGGCTTTGACAAAATTATTGCTTCAGTAAGTTTTGATTTGGCGGCGGTTCCAAATGTTGAATATCTAACATTATCTGGTGCAAAGGCGATTCAAGGCATGGGTGATGACTTGAACAATTTGTTACAAGAACAAGATGGCGGCAAAGTGGCAAATGTGTTCGACGGCGGAGAGGGTGACGACACAATCTTGGGTCAAGGGGGTAATGACACACTTCAAGGCGGCGAAGGTGATGATGATTTATATGGCGGCGATGGCGAAGATGTGGCGATTTTTTCTGGTATTTATGAGGATTATTTAATCACCACGAATGTTGATGTAGAAGGCGTTACACAATTGCTTGTGGAATACCAGAATTCACCAAATACGGGCATTCTCGATGGTAGAGATTTTGTGAACGACATTGAAATTCTCAAATTTGCCGATGGCATGACAATTAAAGACATCATAAATGACATTTCAAATGATTACTCTACCGATTCAGTTATCGATGAAACTCCAGAACCAGTCTATGTTGCTCCAGTTGTTATAACGCCGCCCGTTGCCGTTCAACATCCCCAAACGGGAAAAATTCAAATCAACGGCAATGCAATTCAAGACGAAACGTTGTCAATTCAAAACACGTTGAACGACGCAGACGATTTAGGCGCGTTCAGTTATGCGTGGTTGCGAAATGGCAAAGTGATTAGCGGCGCGACGAAAGCGACTTACACGCTTCCAGAAAATGACATCGGCACAGCCATCAGCGTGAAAGTGAGTTACACCGACGGTTTGAATAAATTGGAAACTGCCACGA
>JBAXMT010000369.1:0-2361 GCA_037134135.1 Methylococcaceae bacterium
ATCACTCCAAACATTCAGGTCGCTTTCTATCAGTGCGTAGCAAAATAAAGTAAATCACGCACCATTCAAGACAAACGAAACGGTTAATACAGCCGATTTGACAGCGGCAGAATTAAACTGTTGCCGCCGTCGCATGAAGTTTAATTCCTAACGCTTTCATCACTTTCATAATCGTTTCGTATTGTGGTTTTGAACCAACTGAAAGCGATTTGTACAAACTTTCACGCCCAAGCCCCGTACTTTTGGCAATTTTCGTCATGCCCCGTGCTTTGGCAATGTTGCCCAACGCCATCAGCAATAAATCAGGGTTTCCGTCTTCCAATGCGGCATTAAGGTATTGGGTAATGAGTTCTTCGCTATCTAAATAACGGGCGGTATCAAATTCGCGGGTTTCTTCTTTCATGGTTTTTTGAGTCTAAAAGTGAATTTAATGTGCGAATTTTACGGTTAATGCCGCCGATTTGAAAGATGGATTTATTTAATAATCCAGTTTTATCTTTGTTTTTAGTGATTTATTGTGATTAGATGCAGCGAGGAATTAGCCATGAATTAACTAAACGAGAGCAAACCATGACAGACAAAATAGCGACAGTTCTACAAAACAGAAATGGAATTTTTTTTGAGCCAAACCAAACAGAGCCATTTACAGGAACATATGAAGGAAGATTTCCAAACGGGCAAAAAAATTCAGAAGTCAATTTCAAAGACGGACAGCCAAACGGATTGGAAACAAGCTGGTTTGAAAACGGACAAAAAGAATCAGAAATCAATTCCAAAGACGGACAGCAAAACGGCTTAACGACATTCTGGTTTGAAAACGGGCAAAAAAATTCAGAAGTCAATTTCAAAGACGGTAAGCAACACGGATTGTTGGCTTTTTGGTTTGAGAACGGACAGAAGCAAGCAGATGAAAATTACAAAGACGGACAGCCAAACGGCTTGGGGACAAGCTGGTTTGAAAACGGACAGAAAAAATCAGAAGTCAATTACAAAGACGGACAGCCAAACGGCTTGGGGACAAGCTGGTTTGAAAACGGGCAAAAAAAATCAGAAGAGAACTACAAAGACGGCAAGGCAAACGGCTTGGCGACAAGTTGGTTTGAGAACGGACAGAAACAAGGAGAAGGCAATTACAAAGACGGACTGCAAGACGGCTTGACGACATTCTGGTTTGAGAACGGGCAGAAACAATACGAAGACAATTACAAAGACGGACAGGTAAAAAAGGGTTTGTTCTCATGGCTTACGGGCTAAGAAAACCACTTTTGGTGCGCTTGTTATTACACCGAATCAGTCGTTTAACGCCCACGACTTTAAATTTTAGGCAATAAAAAAGCCCTGCGAGTAACTAACTCAAAGGGCTTTGTTGTCTTATTGTTGTTCTGCCAAAACCTGCTCAAATTGCGTCAACAAATCCACAATCACCGCATTTTTCATTTTCATTGCGGCTTTATTCACGACCAAACGCGAACTGATATTCATAATTAACTCGCGCGGCTCTAAATTATTGGCGCGTAACGTGTTGCCCGTATCGACTAAATCCACAATACAATCCGCCAAACCCACGAGCGGCGCAAGTTCCATCGAACCGTAAAGTTTAATAATTTCAGCTTGAACGCCCAAACTCGCAAAATACTGTTGAGCAATCGTGACGTATTTTGTCGCCACGCGAACCCGTCCCGAAATCGCAGGCGCATCTTTGTGAGCCGCCGTCATCAATTTGCAACGGGCAATGTTTAAATCCAACGGTTCATACAAATTTTCGGCACCGTGTTCAATCAACACATCTTTTCCCGCAATGCCCATATCTGCCGCGCCATATTCCACAAACGTTGGCACATCGGTGGCGCGAATAATCACGAGTTGAACATCGTCGCGGGTGGTTGATAAAATCAATTTGCGGCTGGTTTCGGGGTCATCAATTGGCGCAATGCCCATTTTTGCCAACAACGGCAAGGCTTCTTCGTAAATTCGCCCTTTTGAAACTGCAATGGTAATCATCGTTGCCGCCTTATTTCGGTACACGACGAATGGTCGCGCCAAGTTGTACTAATTTTTCTTCGATGTGGTCGTAACCGCGATCAATGTGGTAAATCCTATCGACGACCGTATCGCCTTCTGCGACTAATGCGGCAATCACCAAACTTGCCGACGCGCGTAAATCCGTTGCCATCACAGGTGCGCCCGTTAATTTTTTCACGCCAGTACAAATTGCGGTATTTGATTCGAGGCGAATATCTGCGCCCATGCGTTGCAATTCATTAACGTGCATAAAACGATTTTCAAAAACGGTTTCCGTCACAATGCCAACGCCTTCTGCAACGGCATTCATTGCACAAAATTGGGCTTGCATATCGGTTG
>JBAXMT010000370.1:0-2361 GCA_037134135.1 Methylococcaceae bacterium
GTAGTTTCATACAATTTTGGCAAAATATCACCTGCTTTGCCGTGCAAATTATAAGCCGCCACGCCGTTTAAACTGTTGAGGGTTGGATTCACTTGCACCAGCATCGCGCCATTTTTATGGGCGATATGCGGCAAATTCGCAGCGGGATAAACCAAGCCCGATGTGCCGACAATCAGCATCAAATCACAATGTTCACACACTTCAAGCGAATTTTCCCAAACGTCTGGCGGCAACATTTCACCAAACCACACCACGCCTGGACGAATATCACCGTCACACAAAACACATTTCGGCGGCTCAATTCGACTTTCTTTGAGCTGGTGGTTTTGCGTGATTTCTTTAGGTAAATCGTAAGGCGCGTGGCAATCAAAACAACGCGGTGTGTGCAAACTTCCGTGCAAATGCAACACGTCAACGTTGCCAGCGCGTTCGTGTAAATCATCGACGTTTTGAGTAATCAAGGTAAATTTTGGGATTTTGGTTGCCAATTTTGCAATCGTTTCGTGAGCGGGATTCGGTTTGGATTGCAGAACTTTATTGCGTCGCCATTCGTACCAACCCCAAACCAATGCGGGGTCTGCTGAAAAGCCGTCTTCACTCGCTAAGGTTTCGGCTTCGTAGTTTTCCCACAAACCTGTCAGTGCATCACGAAAAGTCGGAATTCCTGATTCGGCGGATACGCCTGCACCTGTTAGCACGACCAAATGTTGAGCGGTTTTAATTTTTTCGATTAAGGCAGTTGGAATGGTTGGCGCGTTAAATGTGTTCATGTTGAATTTCCTCGTCGTTATTTTTTAGGGCGAGTGAATCATAAGTTATTAACGCGACATAACGGGACGTTTTGTGAAATAAATTTAAAAAATTTTACAAGCCAAGCGCGTTGATAAATTCATCAGCAGAAACGCCTGCTTGTTTAATCAAACCAGCCAAAGTGCCAATTTTTAATTCACGGTGATTCGGAATGACGCAACCTTGTGAGCCTCGTCGAAGAATAACGTGACTGCCTTTTTGTCGCACAACGATAAAACCAAGCCGCTGTAATGCCCGAATCGCTTCTGCACCAGAAATAACAGGATAATTAGGCATAAGTGGTAACTTGAAACGTTGTTAAAAATGAACGTCCCGCCATATTTAACGGGAATTCTTCTAAATAAAGTTCAGTTGCTTCTTTCAAATTCAAAAGAGCTTCTTCAATACTTTCGCCCTGTGTTGTGGTGCCAGTTTCTGGGTTTAACGCAATGTAACCGCCTTCAAAAGCAGGCGTTAAAACAGCTGAGAGTTCCATGATTTTGTCCGTTTAAGTTGAAAATAAATTGTTAATTTTCGCGCAGAAATATCACCACTGTAATTCAGCTATTTCTGTAAGTTCGGCAACGTCTTCTTCTAAATTCAAAATGTGCATTTTTCTATGACAATTTGGACAAAGTGCAACAACATTATCCAACGCATCAACCCCGCCTTGTGATAACCACTGAATATGATGAACCTCTAAATAAGGCTCGCCATTTTCATTTTCAAACGGAGCATCACAACCACATAATTGACATTTTCCTTCAGCACATTCTTTTGCCTGTGCTACAAACATTTGGTTTCTTCTATAAACAAGCACAACTTTTTCAATTCGTTCGAGTTCTACATTTTCATGCTCTTGAAACAATCGGTGTATCTCGGCATTGTGCGGTTTAGTTGGTCTTTTTGGAGGATGATTCAAAGGCTCTAATCCATTTTTAAAACGGACGACATTTTTGACAAAATCAGTCAATCGCTCAATGAAATCACTAGATTCAATGGCACCAATAACGAGGACTTTTTCTTCGTGATTCCCTTTGTCGTCATGAATGGATATGAATTGTTCTGGATACCAAGCCTTAAATTCTTCTATCGTAAAACCATTCACCCTACCTCGGTGAATTAGCATTACCTCTTTAGTCTTGTCATCTATTACAAAAGCACCTCGAATGCTTCTGTTTATGCCTTTTTCTGTAATGTTTATTTCTACGGCAATGTTATTGTTTTGCCCCGTATTGAATTCTGATTCGTTCGATAACCCGAATCCATTCCAAAAACGACGAGTCTTATTCTCTTCATCTATAAAAAAGTTCGCATACCAAATGTCAGAATTATAGCCAACTTTACTCATCCAACTTCCCGAAGGATAACCTATACGAATTTCTTTTTTTAAGGGAAGTGCAGCCTTTAACGTTTTCTCTAATTGTTTTTGACATTTAGCAATTTCAGATTCCTTCGTAACAAGTTTTAGCATTTTGTTTTCCTCATAAGTTCAGTTAATAATTTTTGACAGCAAATTAAGGATTCGGTCAAAAATAACTTCCCGATTCGGTCATTTTGCTCCCATGGCTT
>JBAXMT010000371.1:0-2353 GCA_037134135.1 Methylococcaceae bacterium
AGCGTCAACGAAACGATTGCCGAAATCAGAATTGCTACCGCCAACGTAATTGCAAATTCGCGGAATAATCGCCCAACCACATCGCTCATAAATAGCAATGGAATCAATACCGCAATCAACGAAAATGTGAGTGAAATAATCGTAAAGCCAATTTGCTCTGAACCTTTCAACGCAGCGTTTAGCGGCGATTCGCCTTTTTCGATATAGCGCGAAATGTTTTCAATGACGACAATCGCATCATCAACTACAAATCCTGTCGCAATCGTCAATGCCATCAAGGTTAAGTTGTTGATACTAAAATCGAGCGTGTACATTGCCGCAAATGTTCCGATTAGCGATAACGGTACAGCAACGGCGGGAATAATTGTGGCGGGGACGTTTCGCAAAAATAGAAAAATCACCATCACCACGAGCGCAACAGATAACAACAATTCAAATTGCACATCATGTACCGATGCGCGAATTGTGACGGTTCGGTCGGTGAGTGGCAAAACTTCGATATTGACAGGTAATGCGGCTTGTAATTTTGGTAGCAATTCTTTGATGCGATTAACTACTTCAATAACATTTGCACCTGGTTGGCGTTGGATATTGATAATGACGGCGGATTTTTCATTTGCCCACGCGGCAAGTCTTTTATTTTCGACATCGTCGATAACGTTGGCGACTTCGGATAATTTGACGGGCGCACCGTTGCGATATGTGACGACTAAATCACGATATTCAGCCGCCGAACGTAATTGGTCATTGCTATCGATAATTGCCGAACGCAACGCGCCGTTAAACATTCCTTTCGGTTGATTGACATTTGCCGCCGCAATCGCGGTTCGTACATTTTCTAAACTTAATCCATAAGCCGCTAACGCATTATGATTGGCTTGAATTCGCACGGCGGGACGTTGTCCGCCACTAATACTGACCATTCCCACGCCAGATAATTGTGCGATTTTTTGCGCCACGCGGGTATCAACTAAATCTTCAACTTTGAATAGGGGCAATGATTCTGAGCTAACAGCTAAAGTCATAATCGGCGTATCGGCAGGATTCACTTTGCTATAAATTGGGGCTTGGGGTAAATCATTGGGCAAAAAATTCATTGCGGCATTGATAGCGGCTTGCACAGTTTGCTCGGCAATATCTAAATCTAAATTCAAATTGAATTGCAACGTAATGACTGAAGCTCCACCTGAACTGGTCGAAGACATTTGCGTCAATCCTGGCATTTGTCCGAACTGCCGTTCTAATGGTGCAGTAATCACCGATGTCATCACGTCAGGACTTGCACCTGGGTACAACGTCACCACTTGAATTGTTGGATAATCCACTTGTGGCAAAGCAGAAACAGGCAATAAGCGATACGCCAAAATACCTACTAATAACATCGCCACCATCAGCAATGATGTTGCGACTGGTCGCAGAATAAAAAGCCGTGAAGGATTAAAACTATTAGCTGAGTTCATTCGTGTTTTGGTAATTTTTTGTCGGATTTTTCTTTTTTATCAGAAACTTCTGCGACAGGTTGTCCGTCTTTTTTAGCAATATCAACTTGAACGCCTTCATGCAATTGGTCAATGCCTTCTAGTACGACAAGTTCATTCAGGGCGAGATTGTTTGTAATTGCTACTTTATCGCCTTCGGTTGCGTCCAACGTGACGCGGCGAACTTGTACAGTTTTTTCAGGTGTTACCACATAAACAAACGCGCCTTGCGTATCATTTTGAATTGCTGCACTCGATACTTTCGTGACATCTTTGAGCGTATCTAAGTGCATTTTGATATTCACAAATTGGTTGGCAAATAAAACGCCTTCGTTATTATCAAATTGGGCTTTGAGTTTTAATGTGCCTGTTGTGGGATCAATTTGATTATCGATGGCGAGCAATTTTCCTTCAGCTAATTTTGTTTTTCCTGCGCGGTCATAGGCTGTAATGCTAATAGATTCAGTATTTTTTTTGCGTTGAATCAAGGCTTGAATGTTATCTTCTGGCAAGGTGAAAACCACGTTAATCGGTTGTAATTGCGTAATCACAACTAGCCCGTTGGTATCGTTAGCATGAACGATATTGCCTTGGTCAATTTGTCGCAATCCTATTCGCCCAGAAATCGGCGCAGTTAAATGTGCGTAAGTCAGTTGCAATTTCGCGTTATTCACTTGCGCTTTATCCATTTCGACAATGCCTTTATATTGCTTAACTTGTGAGGCTTGCGTAGCAGTTTGTTGCGCGGCAATAGAATCTTGAGAAAGCAACGTTTTATAACGTTCGTAATCGATTTCAGCATTTTTCAATAATGCTTCATCACGCAATAATTGCCCTTCGGCTTGTTGCAATTGAATTTGAAAAGGACGCGGGTC
>JBAXMT010000372.1:0-2346 GCA_037134135.1 Methylococcaceae bacterium
GCATTTTATTTTTGGAACTTTGTTCGCGTTTTTAGCTCTTAATTCGCATTAAAGTATCGTCAGTAAAAAAAAAGGCTTTATTTGGATTTTTTTCTAAGATTTCATTTAATTTCACTGAAGGTAATGATTCTGAAAACTTGCTTATATTTGAATGATAAAAACAGCCATTAAATGCCAAACCCCATTGATGAAAGGTAGCACTATGACTTTCAATTGTTTTCCATTTATTCACATTTGAAACTGCGCTTATTTGTTTTTTCGTCAACTCAGCCAAATCATCACGACTACAAAGATAAGAGCCAACTTCTTTGCACTTATGTCCCACAATAATTATGCGTTCTCTGTTTTGAGGTAAGCCGAAATTTTTAGCATTCAGTAATCGCCATTCAATCATATATCCTAGACTTGAAAGCACATCTAAGATCGTTGCAAAATGCTGACCTTTTTCCATAGAAAGAAGCCGTTTTACATTTTCAAGCACAAAAAATTGAGGTTTTTTTTGAGCAATTACCTCTGTGATTTTCTCGAATAAAGTTCCGCGTGGGTCTTTTACACCGAGTTTTTTACCTGCACTTGAGAAGGGTTGACATGGAAAACCACCAGTTAGAATTTCATGGTCAGGAATATCACTCATGTAATCTGAAATGTCACCTTCATAAAATTTATCAGCTCCAAAACGTGCTTTATAAACTTTTGACGATTTAGGTGAAATATCATTAGCCCAAATTGTTTCAATTCCCAACTTGTCACAAGCTAATCTAAATCCGCCAATACCTGCGAACAATTCAATTGCTCTCATTTTATTTTGCATGATTATTTATTGCTCCAATGCTTGCTCAAAAAATTTCTAATGAAATTCAATTGTTCCATAAGAAAACCCCGCTATTTTCACAGCGGGGGCTTTCACGCCACTTTACGCGGCATATTCTGCCGAGCAATCAGCTCATCTATAACTGCCTGATTATTCTCAGCATACTTTTCGAGAGTTCGTCTTGCATCGTTTTTTTGTTTGTCCGTGACACGATTCATCACTCTTAACAATTCCAAATCCTCTTTTGGATAAACCACTGGCGCAACATCCGTTTCTGGATTCGCCAATGGCAATAACTCTGCGATTTCTGGCATGATTTCAATCGGGTGAACTTTCAAAATTTTTGCCAAGCGCAAAACTGCCTCCGTATTCAACGGCACTCTGGCGTGTAAATACGCACCAAAAGCTGATTCATTACTCCACCCGCAAATCTGCGCGACCTTGCCTTGCGTTAAATGCAACTCGTCTTTTTTCGCACTCCAAATTTGTTGCAATGCTTTCGCTGCATCCAATTCAGCAGTGGTTAATTCTCTACGTTTAGCCATGTTACTTACCTCAAAAAATAGTTAATTTGAGATGAAAAAGATAGCTGTATTTTAACCGTGTGGCAACAGCAAAGCTATAGAAGTTTTGCGCCGCAATGCTACAGTTTTGTTGTTGCATTGCTATATTATTTTATTTATCGCAATGCTATAATTTACACTGCAAAACAGGAGTAAAAATCATGATTAAAAAACAAGATAGCGCGGATTTTTTACGCGCCTTAATCAACGAAACCAACGTGACACAAACCGACGTTGCCAAAAAAACAGGCGTGTCATTGGGACTGGTAGGTCAATGGTTGCGCGGGGGAACGTCCAATTTCGGTTGCCAAATCGTTAGACATCGAAGCCGCTTTTAAAATCGACGCAGCAAAATTATCAAATGACGTTTTTCTGGTGCGAAACGCCAAGCGCGTGAGATTGCAAAAATGAGTTTTCAAGCCATGACATGGGCGGCGTTGCAACCGTGCAAAAACGCCGCGCAAAAACTGGTGTTGTTGATGCTCGCCAATCACGCCAACGGTCACACGGGACAATGCAACCCGTCACATTCACGGCTGGCGCAGGAATGTTGCATGAGTGTTTCAAGTTTGAAAGTTCAAATTAAAGAACTTGAAAAAGCTGGACTTTTAACGATTATTCACAAAGTAAAAGACGGGGCAAACCTGCCAAATCAATACGCGCTAAACCTTGAAGCGGTGGGTCAGAATCTGACGGGGGATGGGTCAGAATCTGGCTACAAACCAGGAATTAAACCAGGAAAAGAACCTGTTGTTGTTACGCGCGATAAAGTTTTTTTGAATTTTGATGATTTAAACGCAGGGGAAAAAGAGTGTTATCACTGGGCAATGACACAACCGTATTGGTCAAGTTCCACCAGTTCAATCGAACACTTTAAAACGATTTATGCCAAACCATCGGCAAAAGGATTACGCGGTCAATTCGACGCGCATAAAAAAGCCCTGCAAGACGATTCAGGTCAAACAGGGCATT
>JBAXMT010000373.1:0-2338 GCA_037134135.1 Methylococcaceae bacterium
CGTTTGCCTAATTTCAGCGTGTTGAAATAAACGTGTTTCGACGTAATGCCGCGCACTCGTTTGGCTTTAAACGTCCGTGCCAGTTCGCGTGATTTTCGCCACGCTTTCACGTCCATTGCGCCGACTTTTTTCAAGTTCGGTTGCGTAAGTCCGTATTTCCGAACGAACGCAAATTGCCGCTTTTTCGTCAGTTCATGGCACGCTGATTTATGCGATTTTGCAGCACGATTCATCAGCGTTTTAGCGACGGCAATTTGTGCCGCTGTTGATTCGCCGCGTGCTTCACGATGCACAACCAGTGCATAGCAAAGTGCAGCCGTCGCCATCATGTTGCGCCTCTGCTTTGCGTCATAGCGAAGTGCAGCTTGTCACGCAGTTTCGTGTGTCTAACTGACTGATATTTGCAGGTGTTTAGTGCGATTACGTCCAAAATCAGCAACGCCGTTACAGCCAAAACCACGTTTAAAACGAGTAAAACTAAATAGATATTCATTATTTTTTCCAAAAAAAATGCCCCGTTTCACAATGATTCGGGGCGAGTGGGTGGCTAGGAGAGCCAATGGCACACAATGAAGTGTTTGGTTTTAAAGATTGTCGAAATACTCTTCGTCTAAAGCCGCTTCCATTCTCGCGTCTTCGTCGTCTTCGTCTTCATCTTCGTATTCATAATCTGCGGGGTCTGTCGCGTAATAACTCATGACATCAACCCCATCGAGCGCAACATCTGTTTGCTGCGCCAATCTAAACTGTCTTCAAACGCTTTGTGTTTGGCGTGCATTGCCGCAACTTGCGCCCAGAAAAATTCCGATTCACTGATAATCGAAAGTTCGTTTTCATTCGTTGGTGCGAACATATCGCGGGTTTTGTCGCAACGTTCAACGAGTTGCACCGCTTGAGTATTAGTAGCCATAACGACCCCCGAAAAAACCACTGTCCAAAAAGCTGAGTGAATTAAGACGTGAAGCCGCGAGTGATTGTTCGTACTCGCAATGTTTTTTGAATCTAGTAATGACAGCGCGTTGCTTGCGTGACATAATTAACCTAGATTTTTTTAAAAATGTTTTCGCCAAATTGCCCGTTGCAGCGGGTTTTTTTGTGCCTGTAAACTCGTGATTGAATAAATCAATCGTCTTGTCGTCTTTTTCCATCTCAATCGCCCCATCTTCTACCAGCTCATCAATAACCGACTGCACTTGCTTTATCGAAAATGCAATCCCATAACCCGTTTCAATTTCTACAGCGATTGATTCTGCGTCAATGTCGCCGTCTTGATTCATGATGATGTCGAAAATCAAACAAAAATCATGTTGTGCTAAAACTCGATTCGCCGCGTTCATAAATTCCTCGCATACTCGTTAAGTCGTTCTGCCGAACCCGCAAACTGCAACGGGAACACTTCGTAAAACTGAATCACACTGCTTTTTTCATGCCGTGCAATGTCATCCGCTTGACACTGTGCATCGATAAGCGTGTCAGCCACAATCAACTCAGGTTGTTGTCCCGCTTTTACGCTTACTCGAAAATACCGATTGGGTTGTTTCATGCTGTTTCCCCTTGTTTTGCTAAAAGTTCAGCGGCTTGAATCATTGCCGCTTGTCGTTGTGCCAATTCTTCTTTTCCAGCAATTGGCGTTGCTGTCATTTTCAATTCCGTTTTGATTTTCGCCATTTCAGCGCGACGCACTTCTAAACTCGCCACGTTTCTCGGTGCATCTAAACGAATTCGCGTTGCTTTTTCGAGCCGATAAACATCTTCAACAATCTGCGGCAAGCAATACGCTAAAAATTGCGGTAGGTTCGGCGCAAATGGTGAACCGCTACGTTGGCATAGTTCTAACCCGTTTTTGATTGCTACGGGCGTTAATTCGGCTAATTTCACACTCCAAAATGCGCTTGGTTTCTCACCGAATTGATTAACGAACGCAGAACCGTAAATTTGCGATAGTGCATCCCAAACATAAACCGCGTTTTTATTCAGTAACGGCGGTGCTGTCGTAAACGTTTCCATCTGTTGCATATTCACCAATGCCGCAGGCTTTTCTGACCCGTTCGTTTGCCGAAAGCGGTTTGTTAGGTTTTGAATAGTTTCCATGGTTGTTCCCTTGTTGCTGGTTGTGGCGATTTTCAAACTGTTTACGCATTCCACCTTTTGGCGAACAATAAGCGCGTAAAAAGTCTTCTTCGCTGGTGGTTGATTTGTGCCAATACTCGTGACTGGATGCCCACACATAAACTTCGTATTGCACCGCGTTTAACTTCACGTCATTTTCAAAATTTTCCGACTGAGTAGTAATAGTTTCAGTCTTTGTTAAGTATTCAGTCTTTGTTAAGTATTCAGT
>JBAXMT010000374.1:0-2332 GCA_037134135.1 Methylococcaceae bacterium
AAAACCGTTATCGACGCGACAACGGGTTGGGCGCAAGACAGTTTGTGTTTGTTTCGCATGGGTTATGAAGTAAGTTGCATCGAACGTTCACCAATGATGACCGAATTATTAACGGATGCGTTTGAACGGTTGGCGCGTGAATCGTGGGTGCAAAAGTTAGAACTTTCACCACCGATTTTAATGACTGGCAACGCGATTGAATTATTAAAAAACTTAGAAAACCAGCCAGATTGCATTTATTTAGACCCGATGTTTCCGCCAAAACGCAAAAAATCCGCACTGAGCAAAAAATCAATGACAATTTTGCAAGAATTGGTTGGTGAAGATTTGGATAAAACTGAGTTATTTGAAGCGGCTTTTGCGGCGACGGGGAAACGTGTTGTGGTAAAAAGTCCTGATTATGCAGAACCGTTAGGAGGAAAATCGAGCGAAAGTTTTTCGGGAAAATTATTGCGTTATGATGTGTATTTGAAAAATTAACCATAAAAGAAAAACATCTTGATGATTATTCATCACCCACACGACATCGTTTAAATCCAACTCATGCAAAAAACCACAATAGAAATTTATAAACGCTTGCTCACTTACGTTAAACCCCATCGAAAATTCTTTTTTATCAGCATAATCGGTTTTTTGGTGTATTCCGCGACGCAACCATTATTCGCCAAGATGATTCAAGAAATCATCGACACGTTACAAGCCAAATCTCATGAAAAACTCTATTATTTGCCGTTGTTATTCAGTGGTTTGATTATCGTGCGAGGCATTGGTTCGTATTTCGGCAATTACTTTTTAGCGAAAGTGTCATCGAACGTGATTCATTCACTGCGTTGCGAAATTTTTGAAAAATACACACAACTTCCCACCGCACATTTCGATTCCAACAATAGTGGTTACATGATTTCGCGCATCACGCACAACGTGAATCAAGTCGCGCAAGCTACGACCGATGCCGTGCGAAAAGTGGTGCAAGAAGGTTTGACCGCAGTCGGTTTATTGGGTTATTTGTTTTATATGGATTGGCGGTTGTCGCTAATTTTTCTGGTAATTACGCCGATTATTGCGTGGCTGGTGCGTTACGTCAGCAAACGCCTTCGGATGTTGAGTAAAAAAATTCAAGAATCGATTGGCGACATGACACATATCACGTCCGAATTGGTGAACGGGCATCGTGTGGTGCGTAGTTATGGCGGCGAAAATTATGAACGGCAACGCTTTATCGAAAGCAGCGAACACAATCGTCGGCAATCGTTGAAACTTATCAGCACTTCGGCGATTCACAATCAATTGATGCAGTTGATTATTGCGATTGCGTTGGCGGTGTTGATGTACGCCGCGCTATTTTTTATGGAGCAAGCGAGCGTCGGTTCATTTGTCGGTTATTTAACGGCAGCGTTTTTATTGCCGCGTCCAATCCGCCAACTCAGCGACGCAAACAGCGATATTCAACGGGGGATTGTTGCCGCCGAATCGTTGTTTGAAGTGTTAGACGAAAAATCTGAAATCGACGACGGCGTTTATAATGTGGCGCGTTGTCACGGTGATTTAGAATTTAAAAACGTGACGTTTTGTTATGACGGCACGGAAGAACCTGCGTTAACCGATATTAGTTTTACCGCCAAAGCAGGTGAAACCATTGCGTTAGTAGGTGCGTCAGGTGGTGGCAAAAGCACGCTGGTGAATTTAGTGTCTCGTTTTTACCGTTATGAACAAGGCGAAATTTTGCTCGATGGCGTGAACATTAACGCTTACCAATTGGGCAATTTGCGTCATCAAATCGCGCTGGTGAATCAACAAGTGACGTTGTTTAACGATACGATTGCCAACAATATCGCTTATGGTGGTTTGGCTGGCGCAAGTCGTGAAGCGATTACCCAAGCGGCAACTGATGCTTATGCAATTGAGTTTATCAACAAATTCGACGCGGGTTTAGACACGGAAATCGGCGAAAATGGCGTGAAACTTTCGGGCGGTCAACGTCAACGTTTAGCCTTGGCGCGTGCGTTGTTGAAAGACGCGCCATTGTTGATTTTAGACGAAGCGACTTCCGCGTTAGATACCGAATCGGAGCGTTATATTCAAGCTGCGTTGCAAAAAGTCATGGGCAACCGTACCACGTTGGTTATCGCGCATCGTTTATCGACGATTGAAAATGCGGATAAAATTTTGGTAATTGATGCAGGGCGCATTGTTGAAGAAGGCACGCATCGCGAATTATTGGCAAAAAATGGCGCGTACACTCGTTTGCACGCCATTCAATTCAAAGAAGAAGACAAATAATGGAACACTCACACGCAAGTCGTTTAATCGTACTCGACACCGAAACCACTGG
>JBAXMT010000375.1:0-2332 GCA_037134135.1 Methylococcaceae bacterium
TTTTGTTCTCCAGTGGAAGTAATTTTCATGGCGGTAATGATAAATCACTAATGCGACATAATCGGGCTTTTATAAAAATTAAAATTATTTTTGAAACAGTTAGTTTTTGTCGCATTGATTGTTTATTATATTGGCTACTAAAAACAGAGGAGGCGATTATGTTAGGTGCAATTACAGGCGATATTATTGGTTCGGTTTATGAATGGAACAACATCAAAACAACTGAATTTGAATTATTCAGTCCAAGATGCTTTTTTACCGATGACAGTGTGCTGACGATTGCGTTAGCCGATGCGATTTTGAATGATAGAAATTATGCTGATGTAATGCGTGAGTATTATCAATGTTATCCTAAAGCGGGTTATGGTGGAATGTTTCATCAATGGGCGCAAAATCCAAATGCTCAGGCTTATAACAGCTGGGGAAATGGCGCGGCAATGCGAATAAGCCCTGTTGGGTATGCGTTTGATTCGCTCGATGAAGTGTTGAAAAAAGCTGTCGAATATACCGAAATTACACACAATCACCCTGAAGGAATTAAAGGAGCGTGTGCAACGGCTTCAGCGATATTTTTAGCGCGAACAGGTCACAGCAAACAAGACATCAAAAATTATATCGTCACCAATTTTGGTTACGATTTAGATAGAACGTGTGATGACATTCGCCCCACTTATAAATTCAATGAATCTTCACAAGGCACTGTACCCGAAGCGATTGTGGCGTTTTTGGATTCAACAGATTTTGAAAATGCGATTCGTCTTGCGGTGTCATTGGGCGGTGATTGTGATACCTTAACCTGCATTACTGGCGGGATTGCACAGGCTTTTTATGGTGGTGTTCCTTCGGTAATAGCTGAAAAGTCGTTGTCGATTCTTGATGAACAGTTGAAGGTCGTGACAATCGAATTCTCTAATAAGTTTTGTTCTTGAAAGTGATAAAAATGAACATCAGAACAAGCGTTTCACATCCCGTTCGTATTGACGAGCTACACATTTTAAATGGGTGGCTTGGTATGAGTTTTTGTGCTGGAAAAAAAGACGTGGGGTATTTTAGTCGTCAGATTTGGGATCGTGATTTAGAAACCGATGCACTCGCCATAGCAAACTGGGGCGCAACAACATGGCTGAACTTAATGGAAGAATCCGACATTAAAGAAGTTTCTCTTGACCCTCTGATTTTCAAAAACACCATAGAAAATTTTGGGATCAGATACCTGCACTTTCCGATTGTAGACGCTGGCGTTCCTACTGAAGCAGATGAGAAGCGTTGGCAAGAAGAAATTAGCCCTCTTGTGTTGAGTGAATTAACACAAGGAAAAAAAGTGTTTATCCATTGTCGAGGTGGATTAGGTCGTACAGGCATCATTGCCGCAAGAATCCTTAGTGACGCGGGTGTATCGAGCGATGCCGACGAAATAATGGAAACTGTCAGAGCGGCTAGAAGTGGCGCAATCGAAAACACAATCCAAGAAGAATGGATTCGGAAATTTGCGGGGTAATAAAAATGTCTAAAAAAATAGAAAATACGTTAACCGTTTTCACTCATCCCGATTGTGAATTGCATGATATTCCGAATCATCCTGAATCGCCACAACGCTTGAAGGTGCTGTTATCGCATTTGCAAAAAAGTAAAAAAGTCACGATTCAACTGCAACAAGCTCCACTGGCAACCAAAAAACAATTAGCTTTGGCTCATGCAAAAGATTACGTCGAAGCCATTTTTTCTACCGCACCAGAACAAGGTATTAGACGAATCAGCAGTGATACCGCCATGATGCCAGACACTCTCAATGCTGCATTACGAGCCGCTGGTAGTGTTGTGTCCGCCGTTGATTACACGCTGCAACATCATCAGCCCGTATTTTGTGCGATACGTCCGCCTGGTCATCATGTAGAAATCGCTCTGCCGCAGGGTTCTTGTTTTTTTAATAACATTGCTATTGGCGCAGCCTACGCGCTGAAACAAGCGGGAATTGAGCGTGTGGCGATTATTGATTTTGATGTCCATCACGGCGATGGCACGGATGACATCTTTAAAGATAATGAAAACGTCACGCTGTTTTCCAGTTATCAACATCCTTTTTATCCATACACGAAACCAAATACGCCACACGTTATTAAGTTAGATGCTGGCAGTGACGGAAAACATACGTGGCAAGAAATGAAAACGAAATGGCTGCATGAATTGCAAACACTTAAACCCGATATACTTTTCTTTTCAGCGGGATTTGAT
Source organism: Methylococcaceae bacterium (assembly GCA_037134135.1). GTDB lineage: Bacteria > Pseudomonadota > Gammaproteobacteria > Methylococcales > Methylomonadaceae > UBA10906. The sequence goes on from JBAXMT010000375.1 coordinate 2,233, forward strand.
GCTCATGCGGAAGATCGTGTCGGAAAACTAAAATGGAAGAGTAACGATTATGAAATCATCGCACGCGAAATTGTGTCGGCAACGTTAGAATTCACAAAAG
>JBAXMT010000376.1:0-2330 GCA_037134135.1 Methylococcaceae bacterium
TCGCTGTCTTGCCAAACGCTGCCGTTAATTTCCAAATAAGCATTTTCTGCTTTTTGCAGTCCCGCAATACAGCGCAATAACGTCGTTTTGCCCGAACCCGAATGCCCAAATAAAACGGTAATGCCTGAATTCGGCAAACGCAAATTCACCGACAATTGAAATTCACCGTAATTGAGTTTGAAACGAGCGGTAATCAAATTTATTGTGTTTCGGTTCACTTGACGTGCGGCGTGGTTTTTAAAACGGTGTAAAGAATCAACAGGACCGTGAACGAAAACGCTAATAATCCGCCTGCGAGCCAATGCGCTTGGCTGTATTCCAAGGCTTCGACGTGGTTATAAATTTGCACGGAAACGACGCGCGTTTTGTCGGGAATGTTGCCACCAACCATTAACACTACGCCAAATTCTCCGACCGTGTGTGCGAAACCTAAAATTGTGGCAGTTAAAAATCCTGATTTCGATAGTGGTAAAACCACGCTGAAAAACGTATCAATTGGACTGGCGCGTAACGTGGCAGCGGCTTCTAAAGGTTGTTGTCCGATATTTGAAAATGCGGTTTGCAAGGGTTGAACCACAAAAGGCATTGAATATAAAACCGATGCAACCACTAATCCCGCAAAAGTAAAAGGCAACGTGCCGATTCCCAACCACGTTGTGAATTCGCCGACAATGCCGTTTTTACCCAACAAAATCAGCAAATAAAAACCTAAAACGGTGGGTGGTAAAACCAGTGGCAAGGCGACAATTGTGTTAATCAATCCACGCCATTTTGAGCGAGTTCGCGCCAACCACCACGCCAACGGCGTGCCGAATAACAACATGAAAATCGTGGCGAGGCTGGCTACTTTGAAAGTTAATAACAGCGTGGCGAAATCAGCGGAGGTCAGCATAATCAATTCGGTAAGTCGTAGCCGTATTTTTTAATAATGGCTTTTGCTGGGGCGGATTTTAAATAATCGAGCAACGCTTTCGCGGCTGGATTTTCTGCACCCAATGTTAATAAAATCGCATCTTGTTTAATCGGCGCATAAAGGGTTTGCGGCACAATCCAACCTGAACCGCTGGTGAATTTGCCGTTTTCGCTGACTTGTGACATCGCCACAAAACCTAATTCGACGTTGCCTGTGCTGATAAATTGGTGTGTTTGCGAAATGTTTTCACCGAGGACAAATAACGGTTGTAATTTATCGAACAGGTTTTTATTTTTCAAAACGTCGATTGCCGCCACGCCATAAGGAGCCAATTTTGGATCGGCTAACGCGATATGTTGAAAACCGCCTTTTACTAAAATTTCGCCTTTTTCATCCACATAATTTGCCGCATTTGACCATAAAACCAACTTCCCCAGCGCGTAAGTGAAACGACTTTTTGCCACTGCAAAACCGCTTTGCTCTAATTTGAGAGGAGCTTTCTCGTCTGCCGCTAAAAACACTTCAAACGGTGCGCCATTTTCAACTTGTGACACAAATTTTCCCGACGAACCAAATGATAATTGTGCGGTGTGACCTGTCGATTTTTCAAATTCAGCGGCAATTTCCGTCATTGGTTTGGTGAAATTCGAGGCGACCGCCACGAGTGTTGTATCGGCGAAACTGGTTTGACCGAATAGTAAAAATGCGGCGGCAGTAAATGGTTTAAACATAAAAATCCCGATTAAAATTTGCCGACGATTAGCGGCTTCAGGCTAAATCGTACCAACAATGGCGCGTGAAAACGATGAATTAACCAAAAAGTGAGCAGCAACGTTGCCAGCGATATTTCTGGCAACCACGTTTCCAACATCGGCAACGTATTGGCGAAACCAACCATCGTCAATGTCACGATTAACGGCAATAAATACAGCAACAACGAACTCAAAATTAAATGTGAATCGTCAATTTGAACGCGAACGCAATCGCCCACTTGCAAATTCAAATCACAATCCAGCGCAAATTCACGTTTCGGTAACAATTTTGCGAGTGTCGCCGTGCCGCAAGATGTTTGTTGAACACAGCCGCCGCACGCGCTACTTTGCAGACTTTTTATCCAAATCTGATTCGGTTCAACGCGCGTGACGATGGCTTGTTCTTCAATCATAGCGACAACCGCTTATTTCCACGCCGAACTAATTTCGCTCAACCAATCATTCAAACGCATTTCGGTTAACGCTTTTTGATTGTCTTCATCCAAAACCAACCCGACAAATTTATCATCCATCAAGGCTTTAGAACGGTTGAACGTGTAGCCTTCGTTGTGTGTAAATCCGATAAATTTCGCGCCACAATCGCTAAACGCATCGTAAATCATGCCAATCGCATCGACGAAATTATCGGGATAACCTTCTTGATC
>JBAXMT010000377.1:0-2314 GCA_037134135.1 Methylococcaceae bacterium
CAACGTTTGGTAAGTTTTAGCGTTTTGAAATTAAACATGAATTACGGTTGTTTGCCTGTTGGAATCGCATTTGAAATCGGGCGAAGTTCTGCTAATTTAAAGCCACAATGATGCGTCATAATTTTCACAACGTGTTTAAAACGCGCGTCGCTATCCATTGCTTCATCGGAATTCGATTGCACACAGCGCAACATATTGGCTTCGGCATCAACCCCCACGCCCATTGTCGTGGATTTTATTTTTTTCGTTCCCGTGGCATCCGTGCAAGTGTATTCCGTTTCAGTAATTATCGCGGGCAAGGGCTTTTTGAAATGTTCGGTATTTTTAGATTTTGAAATCGTGCCGGTGTGTTTCGCGAGGGTATGCACGTTTTCAAAATTCGTACACGCGCCACTTCCCTCCAACATTTTTGTCGGATTATTTGCAGTTTCATTCAACATTTCCAGACCAACCTCATCTATTTCAAACGTCGAAACATTGTTAGGTTGTGCGTCTTCTTTCTTCTCATTAGCCGGTTGAGCAACGGGTTGAGCCACGCCTCCCTCCGCCGCCAGGATGGTTTCAATTTTTTCAAGGTGTGCAACCTCATCAAGGTTATCGGTGTTTTTGTTCATTGAAGCGTATTCAACGGAGATAATCACAATGGGCAATAAAAGAATCGTGATTTGCGCCAATAACACACCGTTTTTTTTAAAAAATTTTACAATGTTTTCTGAAAGCATGTGCAAATCCTCATTCCAATGTTTGAATTTTCTGAATAAAATTATCAACCTGTTTCGCAAAATCACCAAACGTAATCAATTCGTTGTCCTTGTCGTCGCCGAATAACAACGTAATCAACGGTTTTTTGTCGCGATTAAAAACGCTATCCCACAAGAAAAACATCAATTTGTTTTGAATGCTCGATTTTTGAATTTGCTCATCGGTGATAAAAAAATGCCCGATTTGTTTATCTTCAATACCGCGAATGGATTTGTGATTGCTTTTGATAAACGTATTCAGTTTGCCGACAAATGTTTTCCATTCGTCACGATTTTTGAACGCCACACCGTCGGCTGACACCTTGTTGTCTGGGTCAACGTCGATAAATTCCCATTCCCAACGACGTTTGAATGCGCTGTCCATGTAATAAATCGAACTGTCCGACGTGTTCATGCTGGCGAGAATTGACAAATTTGGCGGGATTTTTATCGTCCGATTTTCAAAATGACAATTCAATTTTTTCTGCAAAGCTGTCGCTTCAATTTCTTCGTCGCCGAATTTATAAGTTTTGATTTTGCCTTGCACAATCGAATGTGGTTTCAAATCGCACAATTCAAACAACCGATTAAAAATAATTTCATTCACGCTCACTTCATAACTCGACCAGCCGTCAGGTTCTCGGTCAAGCAACTGAAAAATCGTGCCGAAAATCGCCGCCGAATTCCCACGATTGATTTCGTCAATTACGAGCGCGACTTTCTCAACTTCGCTGTCGTTCTCTTGCGCGGCAATGATGTTTTTGTAGGCTTGCGAAAGGGCTTTTAAAAAATGTCCTTCGTAGAATTTATATTCCACATTGCCGCCGACCGTTATCGGCATCAATTTCCCGACAAAATCGCCGTAAGTGTATTCAGGATGAAACACGGTTTTGATGACGTTGGCAGGCATTTTTTCAATATCAATCAATAATTCATACGGAATAATGTGCTTATCTATTTGGTAACTTTTGCCCGTTCCAGGGCTGCCGAATAGGATTTTTTGTTGGTAGGTTTTCATAGTTGACTTCTCGGTTTTAGATAATTTTTGTCCAAGGTCTACCATCATCATTAAACGAACATCTGGAGGATATGAAGCCATTGGGATATTTTTATATGGTGCATGATGCGCTTCTGTTAGTTTCTTGATGAATTCTACGAATTCTTTAGAGAGATAATTGTCACTTATAGTCAACCAATCAAGACTTCTTATCAAGCTCTCTGGAATCTCTGTCAGTTTATTATTGCTTACGTCTAATGAACGTAATTTTTCTAATTTTGTAAAATCAGGAAGTGTTTCAATTTGATTGTAATCTAGGTTCAAAATCACCAGGTTGGGCAGTCTACAAATATATTCAGGAACCTCACGGATTTGGTTTCCTTCACAACACAGTACTTTTAAATTAGAAATTCTGCCAATAACTTCTGGAATTGTTAATAAACGATTATTACCTAATTTTAGCCATTCCAATTTAGATAATTTACTGAGAGAATTGGGTAACTCTTTCAGTCTATTATTTTCAAGAATCAACTGCTCCAACTTTGCTAATTGCCCAATAAAACTAGATAAATTCGTT
>JBAXMT010000378.1:0-2296 GCA_037134135.1 Methylococcaceae bacterium
TCATCACCGACAAAGATAATGGATTTACGAAATGGATAATATCACCAAATTTCCACCGCTTCACATTTTACCCAAAAAAAACACGCCGACTAATCCAACGGAAAAGCCAGCGTTCCCACTCAAAAACTATTTAGTCAATGATTCGTTAGCCGAAATGGAAGCGCAAATGTTGCGTGATGTTTTTGTACTCGATGGCATTGCGCTCTTGGGACAGTTGACCGCCATTTATGCCAAACCGAACGCAGGCAAAACGCTCACCACAATTTATATGCTCATTGAATCCATCAAGGCAGGCAGAATCAAAGGCGAAGATATTTTTTACATTAACGCCGATGATTCTGGAAACGGATTGACCGCCAAAGTAAGAATTGCTGTGCAGTATGGTTTTGGCATGGTTGCCCCGTCTTACGAAGGCTTTGAATCCGACCATCTTGTGAAACACTTAAAACAGGGGATTGCTGAGGATACGGCACGCGGTCAAATAGTCGTTTTAGACACGCTCAAAAAATTCACTGATTTAATGCACAAAACAAAAGGCTCTGATTTTATGAAGGTGGCGCGGGAATTCACGCTAAAAGGCGGCACGATGATAATGCTGGCGCACGCTAATAAAAATAGAGGCGCAGACGGCAAAATCGTAGCGGGTGGAACGTCCGATATTGGCGACGATGCCGATTGCGTCTACTTATTAGACGAAGTATCGAAAACAGAAACCACGAAAACCGTGCTGTTTGATAACGCAAAAAAACGCGGTAACAACGTTCAAGAATTATCGTTTTCTTATGCCATGAGCAGTAAAAATTATGGTGAATTGCTTGAATCGGTGCAGATGTTGGACTTTGAAACAACAGAAAAAACGAAAAAGGATTTTATCGTAAATTCCCAACGCGAGAAGGACGTAGTCGTTATTGAAGCGATTATTGATGGCATTAGTCAAGGCGAACACAAAGTAGCCGATTTGCGTAAATTCGCAATGAACAAAGATAACTATGGAATATCTCGCCGTAAGTTTGATGATGTTTTAGACAGATACACTGGCGAAAAATTGAGTAATTCGAGTTTGTGGCGCGTTCAAGTTGGAGAGAGAAACTCGAAAATTTACTATTTACTTTCTGTGGATAACACCACTGCGAATGAATACGAAAACGCAAAAAATGGTTAAACAGCCCTCTCACTGGTAAAACTGGTAAAACTGGTAAAACTGGTAAAACTGGAAAATGCCCTATTTATTTAGGGCATTTTTTTGTGTGAAAAGTGGTAAAACTGAATTATTTCGACCAAATTTTATAAAATCAAAAACGCCACAGGCTATATCACCATTGAGTTTAACCAGTTTTACCAGTTTTACCAGTTTTACCAGTTTTACCAGTTTTACCAGTGATTTTGTCAAAAAGTGGTAAAACCAAAAAAAACGGGTCGGTTTTACCACTTTAATTCGGTTTTACCACTTTTACTGAAAAGAATTAGCAACGCTTTTTTGCATTGAATTTGCATTGAAAAAGTGCGTGATAAATGTGGAAAAACGAAAATGGAATGGAAAGATTTGCGATATATTTAACAATCGAAATCGGGTGGAAGATTTGTGCCAGATTGCTAGGGATTTGTGAAATGGGCGATTAGATCAAAAGCGGCTGAATAGTAGATGAGTTGTTCAGATTCCTCCCAAACGAAAAGCGCGGGCTAATTCTTTTCATTTGCAACATTTGCGAATGGAATGGAGGAATTTGCGATATATTCAACAATCGAAATCGGGTGGAAGATTTGTGCCAGATTGCTAGGGGTTCGTGAAGTGGGAGATTAGATCAAGAGATTTTGAATAGTAAGCGAAATGGTAAGATGCGCGACAATTGGGAACAATCGAAAATAAATGGATGATTCGACATGACTGTAGAAATAACGATTGATGGGATTCTCAACAATCCGACAACGAGTGAATGGCTAAAGTCGTCTTTGCGTGGTGCATTGGTACGCGATCCGTTGGATGTGACAAATGATGCGGAAATGTTGTTCATCGTGTTGTCGGTTCGGTTGGGTGAACTATTCGCCAACCACGCGCCACCCGTTAATGATTGCATCCCGTTATGACCACGCCGCGCCCCCCGCTCCCGTCCCGCCCAAACGCGCCGCCGTTTGTCGTTGAGTTTCGCGGCTCACGTCGTTGGCGGCTTGAACGAGTGGGCGTGCCGTCCGCGTGCGCCCCGCCGTTATCGATGACAATGCGAATTGAAAAACCAAAAGCACAAAAAAGCGCGGCGGCAAAAGAGCCGCCCCGCTTGTTGGGTTATCATTTAGTCGA